>JBGAWZ010000306.1:0-3365 GCA_044227335.1 Candidatus Zixiibacteriota bacterium
ACCCCATCTTAGTCCCCGAGCCACCAGGCGTGATCGTTTCTTTCGATTCTGAAACCGAAGTACTGCGTTTGGAGGACCAAGACATTGACGATGCCTATCACCATGGATGGGACTCCGAGGGTTGCCCGGTTGAGATCAGATGGGACCGAAACCCAAGGGCACAGCGCACCAGCGACACGCCAGAACTTCACAACTTGAAACGGAAGATTGTCGGCTTTGGAAAAATGAACTCACTTCGAGGCAGTTTCGAGGCTTCTGATCCCGACGAGTCAGTACAATCGCTTTTCTTACGTGCCTATCAGCATTACTGGGGGTATCCTCCATCGTAGCCGGATTCTTCTCGTTGTTGTAGCTCTTAGGCCTCATAGACCTCCCGCAACCCCTCACCTGCCCCTTCGGGGCATCCTCTCCCCGAGGGAGAGGAATTTGTTTTAGCACATACTGAAATGGTAAGCGGATATCCTTCTCCCTTTGGGAGAAGGTGGCCCGGCCGGCGGCGGGCCGGATGAGGGGATTACAATTGCCTTATTTATACTGCGTCGGATCGAAATCGATCTCGAACGAACCGTAGTCGCAGGTCAGCTCTTCCCCCGGCTGAATATCGCGCGCCGCGACATCATACGCCTCCTCGCCGTCGACACCATTTATCCCCAGCACATTGGGCGAAAAGGAGTGATTGAAAAAGCGGGCGTCGTCAAAGCACAGAACGTAGAAATTCCCCTTTTTGCTCAGATAGGACTATTTCAGAAAAGTCGCCCGGGCAACGTCTGAAAGCCGCGCCATCTCTTCCGGAGCAATCTTCTGATCGAAGCCGTCGAGATACCGCCAGATAACTGTTCCTTTGGGAATGAACTGATCGGCAAAACAGCCGATCCCTTCGATTGTGCTCTTACCGTTTCGGGTTTTAACCAACAACATATGATTCGATGCACCTCATTGATATATGAGCGGGTAATAATAGGGCCGCGAGAAAATTGTCAATCCGTTTTGACAAAAATGGGTGCGGGGGGTCTCTTTTTTTCCTGTTCGCGTTCAGGCCCGCGATTTTTGCCAGGCGGCCGATTGCTTGCCGGCCAGAAACCGCCAGAGCCCGAGGAGCGCTCCCCAGTTGACGGCGGTGAAATAATACGGCAGGTACACGGGCAAAGCACTGGTCTGGTTTCGCAGTACCCAGCCAAGAACCGCCAGCAGATAAAATCCCGCCTGTGCGACCAGCGCCCAGAGGTAGAAACCGGATTTGCCGGACAGTAAAATCGACGATGCCAGAAGCGTCGCCATGAAAACCATCGCCAGCCAGCGGAGTAATTTGTGGGAGACAAACATCCCGCACACCACCGGATGACCCAGTGGGTTTAAGAAAAGCCCCGCCCGCCGGAAAGTGGTCTGGTACCCCCCCGCCACCATCCGCACTTTTCTTTTGAATTCCCCGGCCACCGAGTCGGCGGCCAGTTCGTAGCCGATCGCAGAGGGCGCCCAGCCGATTTTCTTACCGGCCAGCAAAGCGCCGCTGGCCATGAACCAGTCATCGGTAATCGAATCGGGTGGAATCGGCGCGACATACTCCTTTCGGAGAGCATACATGGCGCCGTCGACCGTGATCATGGTTGCCAAATCGGCTTCGGCCGTGTGCACCGCTTTTTCGTACCGGGAATAGACGCCTTCTCCCGCCACGGTGCCATCGGCTGACTTTAGCACCACATTTCCCACCACCCCGCCAATTTGGGGATCGGAAAACTGGGCTATCAGACGTCGGAGCGCATCGGGTTTGAAAATCACGTTGGCATCCGTAAAGACCACGATCTCGCCGCTCAAGTGACCTATCCCCGTGTTTAGCGCCTTGGCCTTGCCGCCGCGGTCGGTGTAAGTAATGAACTTCAGGCGCGGGTCGGGGAAACTCGCGGCGATCTCATTGGTACGATCAGAGGAACCGTCGGACACTACGATGACTTTCAACTTCTCCTTCGGGTAGTCTAAAGTGAGCGAGTTTTGAATCTTCTCGCCAATAACCCGCTCTTCGTTGTACGCGCAGATCAAAAGGGACAGTGCGGGCAGGTCATCTTGACCAGATGCCGGCGCTTCCTTTTTGCCAACCAACTTTGCCAGTAGAATCATAATGACCGGATATCCAAAAAAGACCCACACCAACGTGGCCAGCGAGAACCAGAAGAGGATTTCGGAAACAGTCACTTCCGCCTCCCACAAAGATCAGTGTAGATTTCGTCGATTTTCCCCGCCCACGGGCCGATATCATAAGATTTCGATAGTTTGCCGCCGAGTGCGTGTCCTATCGCTTTTCCCCGGTCTGGCAAGGCGAGTACTTTTTCAATGGCCTGCGACAACAGCGCGACATCGCCCGGCGGGACAGTGCACCCGTCAACGCCGTCGTTGATCAGCGAACCAATTGCGCCAACCCGCGAGGCGACAACCGGCACTCCCGACGCGGATGCCTCCATCAAAGTCAACGGATGCCCCTCGGTCAGCGAGGGAAGGCAAAATAGATCGAACGAATGGTAGAGTGAGCTGACATCACGCACGAATCCGACCAGCTTGACCCGCTCGGCCATCTGCAGTTCCTTAGCGAGTGACAAAAGATTCTCCCGCTCTGGTCCTTCGCCCGCGATGACTACCACCATTTTGCCTTTCAATTCACGCGGCAATTTCGCCACTGCACGAATCAGATTGCCTTGTGCTTTTTCGGGGGAAAGTCGGCCGGCGGTCCCTATGACAATTTGATCGGAGGCAATCCCCCACTGATCGCGCAGTCTGATAGATAGAGGGAGTGCGAATTCGGCAAAGTTGATCGCGTTGGGAAGTAAAAGCAGTTTTTGCTTGTCGATACCTGATTCCAGAAGTGTAGCTTTGACATTTTCAGATACTGCGATCACCCGGTCGACCCGGCGCAGGAACCAGCGGCCGATTTTCTCGTTCCGATTGAGCTTGTCGCGCCCCGCCGAAAATCCGTGGGCGGTCGCTACAATCGGAATCCCCTCCCGGCGAGCGGCGATCTGGCCGACAATGTCCGCCTTGTATCCGTGGGTGTGTAGCAGATCAACCCGGTGCTTTCGAATTATCTGCCGCAACCGGCCAATGTCTTTCAAATCCCACCCCTTGTAGATCGGAAGTCGGTCGCATTGGATTCCCAATTCGGACAACCCACGCAGAAACTCGGCACCGCATCCGTCGGAGATCCGCACAAAGGACGTTACTCGGTGGTCATATTTGGAATCAGCTTGTATTGATCTGCCGGCGAGATTTTGCACAATCCGCTCAGCGCCGCCGATATTCATGGCGGCGATCAGATGCATAACCACCGGCTTGGTTTTTGGCGCTACCAGCGGATAGATATGGTTGCCAAAAGTACTTTC
>JBGAWZ010000307.1:0-3364 GCA_044227335.1 Candidatus Zixiibacteriota bacterium
ACGACGCTTTCGCGCTCTGGGGGAAGATTGCCCCAGAGCTAAAAAACGGCCGGCTCATGCGGTTCGGCAAGAAGGACAACTTCTGGTCGATGGGCGAAGTCGGTCCGTGCGGGCCGTGCTCGGAAATCCACTTTGATCGCGGCGAAAAGTATGGTGTTGGCCCCGAACACACTGTCAACGGCGAAACCGACCGATTTGTAGAAATCTGGAATCTGGTTTTCATGCAGTTCAATCAACCGGGCGACGGCTCCATGGTCCCTCTGCCGAAACCGTCGGTGGATACCGGCGCAGGCCTGGAACGGATTGCTTCGATCTTACAGAATGTCGATACCAATTACGAAATTGATTTGTTCAAGCATATCGTGTCGGCAATTTCCGAGATCACACATGTCAAATACAAAGACAATGTCACGTCACAGAACGTCATCGCCGATCATGTCCGGGCGCTGACATTTTGTCTTGCTGACGGCGCCGGGATTTCTAACGAAGGACGCGGGTATGTCCTGCGACGGATTTTGCGTCGCGCCGCGCGTCATGGCCGCCTGCTGGGCATGCACGAGCCATTCATGTATAAAGTTGTGCCGACTCTGGTCGAGCAGATGGGCGCGGCATATCCTGAGATCAAGGAAAAACAGGCGCATGTCCAGAGTGTGATCAGGGCGGAAGAAGAATCGTTTCTGCGCACGCTCGACACCGGTTGCGATCTTTTTGACCGGGTGGCCGCAAAGGTCAAGGCGTCCGGGAATAAGGTCGTGCCGGGCGACGAGGTCTTCAAGTTGTACGACACGTACGGCTTTCCATACGACCTGACCGAGATTATTGCTACTGAGTATGAACTATCACTTGATCAGGTTGGCTTTGAGAAGGCGATGTCACAACAGCAGGAGCGTTCACGGGCGGGCGCGAGTTTCGCCGCGAACGCGCATGATCGTCAGGAATTGCTCGACGCACTTTCGGCGTCGCACAAAAACGTGACAGCTTCTGAGTTCGTCCGTGAGCTCGCGCCGATGGCGTCTGTAGTGTCCGCTCACGCGGTTGCCCACGGCGATGTTGTCGCAGTGTTACTGGACAAGACGCCGTTCTATGTGGAATCAGGTGGACAAATCAATGACACTGGGTCAATCTCAATCGGAAACACGCGAATTCGCGTGACAGATTTGGTGAATCACAAGGGGAGCACCGTTCACATCGGTAATATTGAATCGGGAAGTGTTGATACCATCAAGGACGGCACCAGTGTCACCGCCGAAATCGATCTGGTCCGCCGCTGGGATATCATGCGCAACCACACGGTCACGCACTTGACTCAAGCGGCACTGCGAAAAGTATTCGGCGATCAGGTGAAACAGTCCGGCTCGTATGTCGGCCCCGATTTCATGCGCTTTGACTTTTCGCATCATCAACCGATGACGCCCGAAGAGATCAGAACGGTCGAGCAAATCGTCAATGCCGAAATCGTGAAGGGGACAAAAGTTGTTACCGAAGAAATGGATATTGAGTCGGCAAAAAAATCCGGCGCGATGGCGCTGTTTGGTGAAAAATACGGCGACAAAGTCCGGGTGGTCTCGGTTGGCAACTTTTCCAGGGAACTTTGCGGCGGCACGCATGTCGAAAATGTGGGCCAGATAGGATCATTCATTATCAGATCAGAGTCGGGAATCGCCTCTGGTGTGCGGCGTATCGAGTGTATCACCGGGCGGGAGGCATCCAAATACCTGCTCGATCTCAAACAATTCCGTCAGCAGGTGAGTCAAACTGTCAATCGGCCGGAAAGCGAAGCACTCGAAGGTGTTCGTCTGTTGCGAGAGAGCAACGCCGAACTGCAAAAAGAAATCAAGAAGACCAAGGCCGCAATGTTCTCCGGCAAAGGCGCACAGGTTGGCGAAGAAACAAAAATCGGCGGCGTGACCTTTTTGTCGAACAACTTCGGTGAGACTGATAAAGACACAATGACTGCCTGGATTGACGCGGTCAAAGAGAAAAACGAAGCGGTGGCGGCGGTGGCGATTGGACTGATCAACGACAAACAGAGCGTAGTCCTGGCCGCGAGCCAGAGTGCAGTGAGTCAGTTCAAAGTCGATGTCGGCGCGCTGGCTAAGGATCTGTTCCCGAAATTCGGCGGGCGCGGCGGCGGCAAGCCGGGATTCGCGCAAGGGTCGATTACCGGCGATGCGACGAATTTTCTGGCCGTTTGCCAGGCCGAGTTGAAAACAAAATTGGGTTCGTAGTATGTCCGGCGTATTCAAACATCTATTGGAAACCCAACGCCGCCGGGGTGGGCTGTTTTTTCTTCTGCTCGATCCCGACCGCCCGGAACGCAAACAGAATCTCGCACTGGCGGAAAGTGCCCGCGAATACGGAGTCGATGTACTCCTGGTCGGCGGGTCAACCATCGTCTCACCGCACTACAACGAATCAGTAGAGTTGACTAAAAAGTGTGCGTCGGTGCCGGTGATCATTTTTCCCGGATCGGCGACTCAAGTGTCGCGCCATGCCGACGCGGTTTTGTTTACCTCGCTGGTATCAGGGCGCAACCCAAATTATCTCATCGATGAACAGGTCAAGGCGGCGCCGCTGATCAAGCATGCCGGACTTGAAGTGATTCCAACCGGATATATGTTGATCGATTCGGGAGCCCTCACCTCAGTGCAGTTTGTATCGGGCACGCTTCCGATTCCCCGGCACAAGCATGATATCGCCTGTGCCCACGCATTAGCGGCGCAGTATCTGGGTATGAAGCTGATATACCTTGAGGCCGGCTCCGGCGCCCAAACTGCGGTGCCGACAGAGATGATCAAGGCGGTTGTCGAATATGTCGATATTCCAGTGGTAGTCGGTGGCGGATTGCGAACGCCTGAGTCATGCACCGAACGAATTTCAGCCGGCGCGGCCGGAGTAGTGGTTGGTACGCGAATGGAAAACAACTTTGACGCCACCTTGCTTCGAGAGATGACCGCCGCAGTCCATGCAAAAGAACCGATACCGGTATGACCAAAAACGAAAAATTGATTCAGCTGAAAAAACTGACTGACGAAACAGTTCTGTCGCGCCATGCCTTGTTTGAACATTTGGGTCAGCAGATCCTCGATCTTTCCGATCAGGTTGCGGCTGTTATTGGCTCCGGAGGGAAACTATTAGTGGCGGGAAATGGCGGACTTGCCGCGCTCGGATCGCTCTTTGTCGGTGAGTTGGTCAATCGGGTATCGCCGACGCGGAATCGCCAATCGCTTCCGGCGCTTAACTTATCGGCCGATGCGGCGATGATCACCGCCGCGGCCGATCAGTTTGGATACGAGTGGATATTCGCGCGGCAGATTGAAGGACTCGGCCACAAGGGCGACATGCTTCTGGCGCTTTCGACTAC
>JBGAWZ010000308.1:0-3359 GCA_044227335.1 Candidatus Zixiibacteriota bacterium
ACTTTTGTAACTCCCGAACTCAACCCCGACCGCCCGATTTTCTGGATGCCTCCCGGGTATATGACAATTCTTGGCGGCATCTTTTCAGTGACGGGGCCATCGCTGGAAGTCGCTCGTTGGTTTTCGTTGATCTGTGTATTGGGTGCATTCGCCCTTTTTCTTCTCATTTTGACTCGCATGAGATTATCCTGGCTCTCAATTGGGCTGGCCGCGGCATTTTGGCTCAACGCCTCGTTTGTCGCTTGTGGTAATGTCGCCCGGATGGAGGCCCTGGTACTCCTTTTGGTGATGGCGGCATTTTGGCTGCTGATCGACGGGCGATTGTGGCTATCCATCGGAGTATTGGCGCTCACGCCGCTTGTCCACCCCAACGGCTTGTATTTTCTCATGGCCGGGATAGTCCTTGCCGTAGTTCAATTGCGCTCTTCGGGTGCAAGATCGAGAATGACTTTCGTTGCACAAGCGCTGTTCGGCTTGGTAATTGTCCTTTGGGGGCTGTACCTGTGGCAGTGCTTCGCCAATTGGACAGATGTTTCAACCGACCTCGCTTTTCAATTCAACCGAAAAGGGGAGCGGAGTTTTCTCTACCAAGTTCTTGACTGGGACAACCTGGCCCTCTTAGTCATGTTGATCGGGTGGGCGCTTGCGAAAGGTTGGCGCGACCGGGCAAAACTTCCGCTCTTGGGAATAGCACTTGCCGGATGGCTGGCCGATATGGTTGGTTTCGAAATGTGGTACCGGGTCTACTGGATGCTTTCTGCGCTGATAATCGCGATGCTGTTTTTCGATTCAGCATGGGCTTTCATAATTGACCGGCTAACTCAGGTTCGATCATGGGCACGGTATGGCCTCATGACCGCCCTGGTGTTAACAGTTGCGCTCTGGCACTACGGGCGCGAAAACCTCGAATCTCCCATTAATTATCCGTACGAAATGCAGTTCTTCGAGATGCCTGTTCCGGACGGGACAACTTATCTCACCGAACAGGATAGAGCCAACGTCCGGGCAATCATCGCGGCGGAATCGGCCACTCGGCCGATTACTGTTCAGTTTTTCCCCCGCGCCGAGGCCCTCTTCTATCTGGACATGCGCTCGCCGATTGTGCAATTGTCCGATCCGCTGTTTTACAGTCGTAAGCCCGACCTGTGCATTTTCCACGAATCTAAATATATGCCTCCCCGTTGGACCTGGTTTTTGGGAAACGACATGCGGGCCGTGGGGCTTGAGCCGAAGAATCGCGCTCGGTATGTAGTCTTTGAGCGCGAAGACCATGAACGTTGGTACGGCTTCAAACCGTAATGCGACATTATCTGCAAACAAAAAGCGGCAGGTGTGAGCACCTGCCGCAACTGTGATTCCGCCCTATGTGGCAGGCAAGACGTCTGCCACCACTACGACATTTACAGATTCGCGATGATATGAGTCGCATACTGCGAGCAACTGACTTTGGTTGCCCCTTGCATCATCCGTTCCAGATCGTACGTAACAGTTTTCCTCGCGATTGTTTTCTCAATGCCGTCTTCGATCATCTTGGCGGCCTCGTCCCACCCCATATACTGAAGCATTAGGACAGCCGACAACATAAGCGATCCGGGATTGGACATGTCCTTGTCGGCATACTTCGGCGCGGTGCCGTGAGTCGCCTCAAATAGTCCAATAAAGTCGCCGATATTCGCCCCGGGCGCCATACCGAGTCCTCCGACCTGCGCGGCGCAGGCGTCGGAGAGATAGTCGCCGTTGAGATTGGGCGTCGCCAGCACGTCGTATTCATCCGGCCGCAATAGAATCTGCTGAAACATCGAATCGGCAATACGATCCTTGACGATCAACTTGCCTTCCGGCGCTTTGCCGCCGAATTTGCCATACACTTCGTCCTCGGTGACGATGAAATTGCGGAATTCTTTCACCGCAACTTCATATCCCCAATCACGAAACGCACCCTCGGTGAATTTCATGATATTCCCTTTGTGCACGAGCGTGACCGATTTGCGCTTCTTGTCGATGGCAAATTGGATTGCCTTCCGAACCAGCCGTTTGGTCCCGGTAGCCGAAATCGGCTTGACCCCAATGCCCGAGTCTAATCGAATCTGCGTCTTCATCGACTTATTGAGAAAGCTGATTACTTTCTTGACTTCTTTCGACCCTTTCTGCCACTCGATACCGGCGTAGACATCCTCGGTGTTCTCGCGGAAGATCGTCACATTCAGTTTTTCCGGATGCACCACCGGCGATCCAACACCGGTAAACCAGCGCACCGGGCGCACGCAGGCGTAGAGATTCATTACTTGCCGCAGAGTCACGTTCAGTGAGCGGAAACCACCGCCGACTGGAGTGGTGAGCGGGCCTTTGAGCGCGACAATCTGCGCTTTGATGGCGGTAAAGGTCTCTTTGGGCATCCACTCGCCGTAGAGTTCGTTGGCCTTTTCACCGGCGTAGACATCCATCCAGTGAATCTGTTTCTTTCCGCTGTACGCTTTTTTGACGGCGGCATCGACCACCCGGCGGGTGGCTTTCATGATGTCCCGACCGATCCCGTCCCCTTCGATCACGGGGATAATCGGATTGTCCGGTACCACCAGCTTTTTGTTCTTGACTGTGATGCTCGCGCCGTCTTTGGGCACTACGATGTGTTTGTATTTTGGCATGTTCTCTCCTGTTAGTACCCCAGAATCTGCAGATGTTCTTTGTAGGTTGACGCTGACTTTTGCAGAGAGCCGAGTTCGCCGGCATCCAGTTTCAAATCGAGAATCTTCTCGACTCCGTTGGCGCCAAGCACTACCGGCACGCCGATATACATATCCTTGATACCGTATTGGCCGGTCAGATAAGCCGAGGCCGGCAGGACTTTCTTTTCGTCCAAGAGAACCGCACGGCACATATCAACACTTGCCGCGGCCGGCGCATAGTAAGCCGATCCGGTCTTCAGCAGACGAAC
The DNA here is from genome assembly GCA_044227335.1 of Candidatus Zixiibacteriota bacterium. Lineage (GTDB taxonomy): Bacteria > Zixibacteria > MSB-5A5 > GN15 > FEB-12 > JACRAV01. Next base: position 2,936 of record JBGAWZ010000308.1, read on the forward strand.
GATCTCACCACCACCGTCGGCGGTGCGGTCGCAAATTGCCTTGATTCTTTCGGCAGAGATTAGCTCGCCGATCGGAATCCCGGCAACGGTCGAGTAACGCGGGAGCGGGACCATCGTGTCGCCGTGGCCTCCCAGCACCATCGCCTGTGTGTCGCTCATCGCCACACCGAGTTCCATCGCCACAAAAGCGCGGAAACGGATCGAGTCGAGCACTCCCGCCTGACCGAATACCCGATTGGTCGGGAAGCCGGTCTTCTTCATCATGTGAAATGTCATCAGATCGAGCGGATTTGACACGACAATGACAAACGCCTTGGGGCAGTATTTCTTGATGTTGTCCGCGACGGTGCCGACAATCTGGGCGTTCATGTTCAAGAGATCTTCACGGGTCATGCCGGGTTTTCGCGGAAGGCCGGCAGTGACG
>JBGAWZ010000309.1:0-3335 GCA_044227335.1 Candidatus Zixiibacteriota bacterium
TCAAGCTCGCCTGCGAATTGATCGCTCAACTGGATGCCAAAACGGTGGCGTCACTTACGCAAGGTTAAGCGATGGCGTTGGTACTTAAGAACAGTCTGACCCGCACCAAGGACGAATTCAAACCGATTGAGCCGGGGAAGGTCCGCTTATATACCTGTGGGCCGACCGTCTACAATTTCGTTCACATCGGCAACCTACGGACTTTCATGTTCGAAGACCTGCTTCGGCGCTACCTGAAATACAAAGGGTTCCAGGTGACGCAGGTAATGAACCTGACGGACATCGATGACAAGATCATCCGCGGCGCGAATGCCCAGAAGAAGACGCTGAAGGAATTTACCGCGCCGTACATAGAGGCCTTCTTTCAGGATATCGCAGAAGTCGGTATTGAGCGAGCCGAGCGGTACCCGGCGGCCACCGATCATATCCCTGAGATGGTAGCGATTATCAAAGACCTGGTGTCGCGCGGGATGGCCTATGAAGTCGAGGGCAACTACTACTTTAAGATTTCAGCATTTTCGAATTATGGCAAGCTGGCGAATCTTGATATGAGTGGCCTTAAAGCCGGCGCAAGAGTGGCGGCCGACGAATACGAAAAAGAATCAGTCTCCGACTTTGCGCTTTGGAAAGCACACGACGAGAGCGATGGCGAGGTGTTTTGGGAAACTGAGATCGGCAAGGGCCGACCGGGGTGGCATCTGGAATGTTCAGCAATGTCGATGAAGTATCTCGGTAAACATTTTGATATTCACACTGGCGGCGTCGACAACATGTTCCCGCACCACGAAAACGAAATCGCCCAATCCGAAGGCGCGACGGGCGAGCAGTTTGTGAATTACTGGCTCCACGCCGAGCATTTGATCGTCGAAGGCAAGAAGATGTCCAAGTCGCTGGGGAACTATTTCACCCTGCGGGATATTCTGGAAAAAGGATACTCCGGCACGGTGGTGCGATATCTTCTCATATCAACGCACTATCGCCAGCAACTGAATTTTACTTTTGACGGACTGGACGGCGCCCGCGGGGCGCTGGAGCGCTACAATGACTTTATTGGCAATCTTGAGGACTTTACGGCCGGAAGCGCCAGCGGCGAGGCGACCGAAATTTTGAAGAGGTCTGGCGAGGCGTTTGAATCGATGCTCGACGATGACCTGAATATTTCAGGCGCTCTCGGAGTAGTGTTCGACATGATTCGCGATATTAACCGGCTGAAGGCGGAAGGGAAGTTGTCGACAGCCGATCGCGACGCGGCCCTTTCGCTCGTGCGCAAATTTGACACCGTGCTCGGATTCGAGCTGAAAAAGCAAACGCTTGAGTCGGAAGTCGAGGCGCTGATCGCGCGGCGTCAGGCCGCCCGCAAATCCAAGGATTTCGCGCTTGCCGACCGGATCCGCGACCAGTTGTCCGAAAAAGGCATTTTGCTTGAAGACACGCCGCAGGGCGTGAAGTGGAAAAAACAGGTGTGACAATTCATTCCGTCGCCTGAGCGGCAATAAATTGTACACAGAGATAGCGATAGACAAAATAGCCGGCGTAACTCAGTTGGTAGAGTACCTGATTTGTAATCAGGCTGTCGGGGGTTCGAATCCCTTCGCCGGCTTTAGTTTTTGGTTCAGCTCAGACGCGACATAAGCTCTGCGAGTCAGGCCGATGTCAACACTGTCAACCCAATCTTATGACCGGAGAATCGCGATTACAGGCGGTGCCGGCTTTATCGGTTCAAACTTACTTCTGTATCTGGTGCCTCGTCACCCCGATTGGCTGTTTGTAAATATCGATTGTTTGACCTATGCCGCCAACCCGGCCAATCTGGCGGCGATTGAATCCTCGCCGAATTACCGATTCGAAAAGGTCGATATTTGCAATGCCGCGACTCTGCGCGATTGTTTTGAGCGCTTGTCGATTAACAGTGTCATCCATTTGGCGGCCGAATCGCATGTGGACCGCTCGATTGTCGGCCCCTCGCCCTTTGTGCAGACCAATCTGATCGGGACATTCAATCTACTGGAACTGGCTCGCAATGCCCACAGCCGGGGAGTGCCATTTCGGTTCCATCATGTGTCGACCGATGAAGTCTATGGTTCTGCCGACGATTCCCGGTTGTTTACCGAAAACGACGCTTACCGCCCCAACTCGCCGTATGCCGCGACAAAGGCGGGGTCCGATCATCTGGTCAGATCGTACCACCAGACGTATGGACTCGATACGGTAGTTTCCAATTCCAGCAATAACTTTGGTCCCTATCAGTTTCCTGAAAAATTGATTCCGCTGGTTATTCGTAATTCGATGGCCGGTCAGCCGATTCCGATCTACGGCGACGGCAGGCAGCGTCGCGACTGGCTTTTTGTAGCCGATCATTGTTCAGCGCTTGAGACGATTTTTTTGTATGGACGAGCCGGGGAGTCGTACGCTGTCAGTGCGGAGTGCGAGCGCGAGAATCTGGAATTGGTGCGAACAATCTGCCAACGGCTGACGGCTCGCCTCGGTGGCGCTCCCCGCGAGGAGCTCATGCTGTTCGTGGCCGACCGTCCGGGACATGACCGTCGGTATGCCCTGGACGCGTCCAAATTGACCGGCGAGCTTGGCTGGAAACCGTCGTTTGGATTTGATGAGGCGCTTGACCGAACCATTTCCTGGTACTTATCCAATTCTGCGTGGGTGGAAAAGTGCATAAGCGGCGAGTACCGCGAGTATTATTCGAGCATGTACGATCAGCGGATCAAAGAGGCCAAGTGAGCACCGGTATTTCAAAAGGGATCATTCTGGCGGGCGGCTCGGGGAGTCGTCTGTATCCGGTGACACAGGTTGCCTGCAAGCAACTACTCCCGATTTATGACAAGCCGCTGATTTACTATCCGTTGTCGACTCTCATGCTGTATGGGATTCAAGATATTCTCATTATCTCGACACCACGCGATCTTCCGCTTTTAAGATCAGTTATTGGCGACGGTCAGAAGCTTGGAATCAAACTTTCTTACGAGATTCAACAGGAGCCGAAAGGTATTGCGCAGGCGTTGACTATCGCGCGTGATTTTCTCGCCGGACAAGGGTGTGCACTCATTCTGGGAGATAACATTTTTTACGGCAGTTACGATTTTCTGCGCGGCAGGATGGCGCCAAAGCCCGGAGCAACAATCTTTGCTTACACTGTGCGAAATCCCGAGCGGTATGGCGTGGTGACATTAGATACGACGGGCAAGCCAGTTTCAATTGTCGAAAAACCAATTGCGAGCAAGTCCCATTGGGCTGTGACAGGACTTTATCTGTTTGACCATCAGGCTCCCGAAATTGCGTCAAACTTGAAACCGTCCGCGCGCGGAGAACTTGAAATCACT
>JBGAWZ010000008.1:0-15159 GCA_044227335.1 Candidatus Zixiibacteriota bacterium
TACTGTGGAGGTGAACCAACGGGTCGACGCACAGAGCAGGTAAAGTCCGAACGGAATGGCGAGAATCAGCCCAGCCAGGAGGTCGAATATCAGGCCGATAGCAAATGCGGGAATGATGCGCGGCCAGGCACTGCTGATTTCACCGAAGTTGTACATGAGAAGCGCCAGACGAGTGCCGGTGGCGATTGCGGTAAATATCGCAATTGATATCCAGAGCGCGCGGTACCGGGTTTTGTATCCCGGAAGTATAGACAACAGCGACATGTTACGGGCCGGTCACACCGACCGGCTTTCTTTCCATCCTCAGATTAGACACCATTAGAGAACAAAAGATCGAGAGATTACTCAGATTTAGCAAGATTCGAAAGAGCGTCGCTGTCCAGGCGAAAGACTGTCCATTCGTCCATAGGCACTGCGCCCAATTTCTTGTAAAAGTCGATTGCGGAGGAATTCCAGTCGAGCACCGCCCATTCAAATCGTCCGCACCCACGCGCGACCGCAATCTTGGCCAGGTGAACGAGCAGTTTTTTGCCATATCCGCGACCGCGGCAATCCGGTTTGACAAACAGATCTTCAAGGTACAGTCCGCGCTTGGCCAGAAAGGTCGAGTAGTTGTGAAAGAAGAGGGCGAACCCAACCGGGACACCGTCTTCTTCGCCGATAACCGCTTCGGCCGAAGGGTGTGGGCCAAAGAGCGTTGATCGGATTTTTGCCTCGGTCGCGATAACCGAATCGCTCAACTTTTCGTATTCGGCCAGGTCTTTGATGAGCAGGAGAAGTGTAGCACTGTCTGCCGGGGTGGCCGGACGAATTGCGAATTTGCTCATGAATTGCCGTTCTCAAGACTTCGCCAAAGATACCACGACGCAACCGTCCGGTGAGGACTCCAGCGCTGGGCAAATTTGGCGTAGTCGAAGTTTTTCCGTTTGGGGCCGTAGATTCTTTTTACCGCGGTGCGAAGGCCAAGATCGCCGGGAGAAAAGATATCGGGGCGGCCGAGGACAAACATCAGGTACATCTCGGCGGTCCACTGCCCGATCCCTTTGACTTGGGTCAGATGGTCGGCGACTTCTTGATCCGACATTCTTGGTAGTTTGGCAAATACGAGCGAGCCGTCGTTGACGTGAGATACAAGATTGCGGATATACCCAATCTTTTGGCGAGATAACCCAGCCTCGCGCATTTGCTGATCGGTGACTCGCTCGATTGCAGACGGAGTTACTTTCTTAGCCCGACAAAGCCCGCGGAAGCGCTCCCAGATAGTGTTGGCCGCTTTGCCGGAGAGCTGTTGGAATACAATCATTCGGCAAACCGTATCAAACCCGCCGCTTGTGCGGGTGAGCGGGCAGGGGCCGACTTTGCGAATGACTTTTCCGAGGACCGGACAGAGTTTAGCAAGTGACCGTTCGATCTGCGGCGAGGATACCGCTTTGCCGTTGGCCGGGGGCTTTCCTGCGGAACGCGCCTGGGGCATCGATCAGTTTCCGCCCGACGCTTTTTCTTCGTCGGACAACTGCGATAGGATTTGCGAGACGGGCACGGTACCGTCCTTGACATCCTTCATCTGCGGAAAAAGCAGTACGTCGCGGATTGACGGCTGATTAGTCAGCAACATGATCAAGCGGTCGACCCCAAACCCAAGTCCGGCGGTCGGCGGCATACCGTACGACAGAGCGGTAATAAAATCGTCATCGAGCGGCTGAGCTTCTTCATCGCCGGCCGCCATCGCCTTGCCTTGCTGAAGGAATCGCTGTAATTGATCGACCGGATCGTTCAGTTCGCTGAAAGCGTTTCCCATTTCCTGCGTTGCAATAAACAATTCGAACCGTTCGGTCAGCCGCGGGTTGTCGCGATGGCGCTTGGCCAGCGGAGAAATCTCGACCGGGAAATCGCAGACAAAGGTCGGCTCAATCAAGGTGTGCTCGACCTTCGCCCCCCAGATGGCCTCGACAACTTTCCCCCAGTTGATCAGACCGGTCACGTCCAGACCGAGTCCCGTTGCCGCACTGAGTGCCTCTTCATAGGACATGGCGCTCAGATCAAGAGTGGTGGCCTGTTTGATAGAGTCAAGCATGCTTACCCAGCGGAACTTGGGTCCAAAGTCGATGGTATGTTCACCGAACTGGATGGTGTGTGATCCGAACATGGAAAATACGAGATGACGCAACATCCGCTCGTACAGTTCGCTCATCTCACGGTAGTCGGCATAGGCCCAATACAGTTCAATAACCGTGAATTCAGGATTGTGTAGCCGATCCATTCCTTCGTTGCGGAAGTTTCTCCCCGGTTCCCAGACTTTGTCGTAGCCGCCGACAATGAGCCGCTTCAGGTAGAGTTCGTCGGCGATGCGGAGAAACATCGGCATGTCCAGCGTATTGTGGTGAGTCTTGAAGGGTCGCGCCGAGGCGCCGCCGTAGAGCGGTTGCAGGATCGGCGTTTCGACCTCCAAAAATCCCTCGGTGTTGAGAAAATCTCGGATTATCTGGATAATCTTCGTTCGCTGGACAAATACTTCGCGCACTTCCGGGTTGGCAATCAGGTCGATGTAACGACGGCGGTAACGGGTCTCGACATCGGTCAGCCCGGCATGCTTGTCAGGTAGCGGATGCAGTGCCTTTGTGAGCAATTCAAACGATGTGACTTTGATGGTCCTCTCGCCGGTGCGGGTGACAAAGACAGTGCCTTCGCATCCGATAATATCGCCTAGATCGAGAAGATCGAAAACGTCGAAGAGCTTCTCGCCGACATCGTCGCGCTTGACATATATCTGCATCTTGCCGCCGGCGTCGCGCAGATCGGCGAAGAAGACCTTCCCCATCTTGCGGATCAGCATGATGCGCCCGCAGACCCTGACCACTTTCGCCGTCTGCTCAAGGGACTCGAAGTTTGCGAGAATTTCTGCTGTTTGGTGTGTTCGCTGGTATCGATAGGGATAGGCATTGACACCCATCTCGGCCAGCTTGCGGATTTTTTCGCGGCGGATCCGTATGAGATCGGTTAACGGGATCTCGGCCGCGTGTTCCGGGCCGAGCGGTTCGTTGGTATGCTTTTCACTCATAGTCTATGTAACATTCCTATTCAATTGTTGACGGAAGACAGGGTCGCCGCGTTACCGCTGGCGGAGCCGTTTTTCAAGGCCACGTTTGACCACCGTGGGGACCAGCCCGCTGACATCGCCACCGTTGCGGGAGACCTCTTTGACAATCGACGACGAGAGATAAACCCACGACAAGGCCGGCATGAGAAAGACAGTTTCGATTTGCCGGGCCAGCTTGCGGTTCATGAGCGCCATCTGGAATTCGTATTCGAAATCCGACACCGCGCGCAGGCCGCGAATAATCGCCACCGACTTTGTTTGCACGGCCAGGTCGGCCAAAAGGCCGTCGAATCCGACCACTTTCACGCGATGCCTAAACGATTCTTTTTCAATGGCCTGACGCATGAAGACAAGCCGCTCGTCGAAGGCGAACATCGGGTTCTTGCCTGCGTTGCGGACCACCGCGACTATTATTTCGTCGAACAGATGAGTGGCCCGTTCAATCAGGGACAGGTGGCCGTTAGTGACCGGATCAAATGTTCCGGGATAGATGGCTTTGCGGATATTTCGCTTTGGCATAGGTATTTCTCAATCGAATAAGGGCGATTGACTATGAAAACATACGGCGAGCGAGCGCAAAGGGCAAGTCAATTGAGGGCGGCGCCGAGCGCAATCAGCCACTCCGGTGTGAGAGTAGATACCTCGGAGCGAGTCGAAAATGAGAGCTGTCGCAGTTGCGGCGTGGCAAAGTCGATCGGTGAGATTTGGCCCAGCCGTTCCACTTCGTTCGCGGTGTTAACCCAGAGATATGAGGGCGGCTGACCACCCCCGAATGCGGCAAGATCAGTTGAGAGCCGGTAATCAACTACCATTTTCAGCTCCGCGAGCCACCCGGCTATCTGGTGATCGTTTGCAGTTGACACATTGACGTTTGATAGCCTCGCTGTACCAACAACCGATTGGCTGGTTAGAAAGCAGATTAATGTAGCACTATCGGTCGGCTGTACTGCTACTGTCAGACACTTTTCGGCCGGCTCGCAGGCAAAGAGCAGACCAGTGCCGAGGGCGACTGACCGCGGGAGAAACCGGCACTCATGGCCGCTTTGCCACTGTGAGAAATGTTCGATTGCGCTTTTCTCCGACGCCGATTCATGAATTGAAACTGCAAGCCAGTCACGGCTCCCGGCGGCCGAGATCGGCCGGACATGAGTTGAAATGTCGGGACCGCGGGAGAGCAGAGCGATTTCGGCTTCGTACTTTGCCGCCTGCTCGGTCAGAGCAGGTTCGATAATCGCCGGCCGGACAATCCGCACGACTGCCTCGGTATCGTCAATGACCAGAGTGAAATTTTGCGAATCGATGGATGACAATCCGCCATTTTCAAGATTGGAAACGGATCGGCAGGTGATAACTGATTTCCCATCCTCGGAGGCCTCAATTTCAACAACGCGAGCGGTCGTGCCATTCGGTTCTATCCCAAATTGTGATCTGCTCATGGTGTGGTGATCTTCAGATAGGGCCGAATCTGTTCAAATAGTTTTGCGCCGATCCCTTTGACTTCGGTGATGTCAACTTCAGACTTGAATCTGTGAGTCGCACGGTATTCGACAATGCGATCAGCCAGCACTTTGCCGACTCCCGGCAAGAGCTCAAGGGAATCGGCCGGGGCGGTGTTTGGATCAAGGACAAATATCCCGGTGAACTTGGTTTCCGGGTCGGAGACAAAGACCGGGAGCACCGGCGATTGACTGGCCTCGGTTGAGTATGTCCGGATAAACAGCACCGCAGACAGGACAAGGGCGATTATTCCCATTGAGATGACAAACTTCGATTGTGCCGGGGTCAGATCAAACCAGTCGGTAACTTTGCCCATTGCGGTAATCCTGCTTTGCGCAAAGTATACCGAGAGGACGGAACGGAGTCAATACGGGTGGAGTAATCGGGAATCCGAAAAGGTAACTCAGCCGGCGATGGCGGTCGATGGCCACGGCAGTATCGTGCCGTTTTCGCTGAGGACATCGCCCAATCGACGGCCGCTGGTGCGCTCGGTTTCGATCTGATCGGCCAGTTTGCGGTGGCAGATTCCAATCATCGAGCGACCCTCGGCGCCGTAGCAGTACCCCAGATACATCTCGTTGTTGTACCGGTTGACCAGATCAACAATCATCTCAAGAGGGATTTCCGAGGGCTCACAGGTGCCGACGAAAACTGCCTCGGAATTGGAATTGCGCAGAGCGGTCATGAGACCGACCAGTGGTGAGGGTGTTTCGTCGGTGTCGCAGACATGCGGATAATTCAGATACCGTTCCGTTGCCTGACTCGGTTTTAACACCAATCGCACTCGTTCAAATATGCTGGCAAAGCGGCGGAAACGTGTTTCCAGCCGGGTCAGATCGCCTTCGGGTTCGAAATCGAGTGATGGATTTTGCGGCCCGCCAGCCAGAATGAAGCAGTCCATTTGGGTGAATCGATTGGTCATGCCGGTCCCTTCGCAAAGACGTTTACAAGCACCGTCGTGAGTGTGGTCGCCGAAATTACGCGTGAAATTGGAGATTCCGGGTACCGGAATCGGACGTAACCGCAAGTTGCCGTGATAGGCAAGCGAAAAACGTTGAAGAGTGAAAATAGGTGTGGATAAGTGAAACGCAGGTGGTGGAACGACGAAGAAGAACGTGGTGGACGAGGACGGCCACCACGCACGGCAACGCGGCGGACAGGAATGTCCGCCACGCACACGGAAATAGGTGTGGATATGTGAAACGCGGGTGGTGGGACGACGATGAAGGACGTGGTGGACGAGGACGGCCACCACGCACAAAATGTCATGATACTGAACGGCGAAGACGCAAGTGACTTACGAAGACTTAGCGGATGGTGGTGGATTCGGAAACGGTGCCGGAAACCTGACGGAGAATCTTGATGCGCGAGAGGCGTCGGTCGGTTTCAAGCCCCCAGCCAGTGATGACATCGGAGCCTTTGGTGATCTTAACAAAGGCGTCGGTCTGGATCCGGTTAATCTCCGGATTCCATTTCAGATAGTCAGTTTCGAGTTTGGTTTTTTGGTCAATCGAGATAGCCACGACATTCCCGTAGATTTCCAGCAGACCCTTTTCTTCCCTCACCAGACCGGAGTCGCCGACCAGATCGGATGTCGCCGTGCCGGTCGAATCGTAAAATTGAATCTTCAGATGATATGCAATTGCCGAATCCTGAGGCTCGTATTTGAGAATCCGGTCGGCCTTGATCCCGGTGGTCAGTGTGCTCCCCTCGTAGAGGGAAATGGTAGCACCGCGAAGTTCTGAGTCGGGCAGGCGCGCCGAGTCGCCCAGTGCGCTTTGGTCGGATTTGGTGCCCCGCTGACTGTCGCAACCGGTCCAACAAACAGCGACCACAACAGCGCCAAGTATCAACAATATCCTGGATAGTCTGTTAAGCATATGATTTCTACTCATAAATCGGTTGGTAAGATGGAAACCTAAGGGGGGATGTCAAGCGACATCTTCAGGGCGGGTGTTCCAGCGGTTGTGAAGCCATATCCACTGATCGGGCCAGGTGCGCACGAATTGCTCTAAAGCGTTGTTACACTGAATCATAGCGACGGAGATCGAGTCCTCGTAGGTCAGTTCGGGTGAAAGTTTGATGGGTGGGTTAATTTTGATCAGATACCGATTGTTGGGTTGGCGCACACAACACATCGGCAAAAAGGCCGATCCGGCCCGAATCCCTAAGTGAAACGGACCAACCGGGGTGTTGGCCGGTTTGTCAAAAAAGGGAATAGCTTTCCCACGGACGCGCATCGAATCGGTATCAATCAGAACCCCGAGTGCCTTCCCCGCTTTGAGCCACGACAAGATTGTCTTGGCGGATTCGGTGGTGGCGAAGTTGGTCAGGCCAGCCGAGCGGCGGTTTTCGGTTAGCCAATTGTCCAGACGCCGGTCGCTCATCTCGCGTCCGATCACCGCGATTCGGTATCCCAATGACGAAATATGTGCCGCCAGCAATTCGAAATTGCCAAGATGCCCAGTTACACCGATAAGACCCTTGCCCGCTTTGTAGGCGGTGTCGAAGTGCTCAAGCCCATCGATATCGACCAGCGGTTTGATTTCACTTTGAAAGTGACGGCGAAACCGGACGACATCGGCCAGGTTCTTTCCGGTATTGATAAAGAAGCGTTTGCCGATTTCGGTCTTCTCAGCGGTCGACAGACTTTCGCCAAAAGCGGTTGTGAGATTGCGATCTATCTTTCTACGATCACCGGCAAGTATCCGCCAGGCGGTCACACCAATCCATCCGCCGATTGTCACTGCGGCATTTCTGGGAATTCGATTGAGCACCCAGTCGAACGACCGAGCGAGCGACCAAACGATGGCGCGTTTGATCCGTTTCCCGACTCGCATGGTCAGACCAGCTTGGATTTGAGAATGTCGTGAAGGTGCAGGATGCCGACCAGTTTTCGCTCGGCGTTGACAGTCGGAAGTTGGGTGATTGCGTGTCGCTCCATGATGGCCAGCGCGGAATCAAGGATTGCGCGTTCGGAGATCGATTTGGGATTTTTTATCATCACATCGACCGCCGTGAGCGCGAAGACATCTTTTTTCTGCTCGATCAAACGCCGCAAGTCGCCGTCGGTGAAGATCCCGGCCGCCTCGCCGTTTGGTCCTTTCATCAGAACACACCCGAGTCGCTTGCTGGTCATCGCCAAAAGCACTTCGGAGACGGGGGCATCGGCCGTTACAAGCGGCATGTCGTCACCAGTGTGGTGAACTTCGAAGACATGCTTAAGCAGTCGCTGGCCGAGTGACCCGCCGGGATGCAGAGCCGCGAAATCATCGGGGGTAAAGCCGCGCGATTCGACCAGCGCCAACGCGAGGGCATCGCCCATTACAAGTGCGGCGGTAGTCGACGAGGTCGGGACCAGATTCTCCGGGCCGGCTTCGCAGACAACTGAGCAGTCGAGTGCGATATCGGCTTTTTGATACAGGCCAGCGCTTTGATTTCCACCGAGGACGATAATAGTTCCGCCCAGCCGTTTGGCGACTGCGACAATCGTCTCGAGTTCTTCCAGTTGGCCTGACTTGGAAACAATCATGAGGACATCTTCGGCTCGAATCACACCGAGGTCGCCGTGGACGGCCTCGGCCGGATGCAAAAAAAATGACGAGATGCCGGTGGAATTAAACGTCGCGGCGATTTTGCGCCCGATCAATCCAGACTTGCCCATACCGGTCACAATCACACGGCCCTTGCAGTCGAGTATCGCCTTAACTGCATCCGCAAAGCGATCATCGAGCCGATCGGCCATTGCCAGAATTGCTTCGGCTTCCTGTTTCATCACTGCCTGTGCGTATTTGCGGGTATTCATTTGGGAATGTAGTCCTTCGGATCTTTGCCGGTACCCTTGAAGTAACATTCGAGTACTTCGCGCACCGCGCCCTGACCACCCGGTTTGGTGGTGACATATTCGGCGATTGTCAACAACTCGGCGTTGGAATCCTTCACCGCAATTGGCAATCCAACTTTCTGCGCAAGGCTGATATCCAATATTTCGTTGCCTATAAAAGCGACTTGATCCAAGCTAATGTCGAGTTGATCAAGAAGTGGCGCGATCATTTTGGTTTTCTCGACACGTCCCTGCAGGACGTGCTTGATGCCAAGGTCGTGCATGCGGGAATCGGTGGCGGAGGACTTTCGTCCGGAGACCACCGCGATTTCAAGCCCGCTGGCTGAAGCCAGTTTCATGAAGAAGCCGTCGGAGATGTTGAATTTTTTCAGTTCAAGGCCGTCGGGGCCAAAGTAAATGCAATCGTCGGTGAGGACACCGTCGACATCGACCGCAAACAATTTGATCGACTGGAAGCGTTTGGCCAGTTGGTCGCGAGTGAGTTTCTTTTGGGATTTACGCACGGGCATCGCGGATTTTCAACACTTCATCTAATAGTTGTTCCATTTTGTCTAGCGGGAGCATCGCGCCGGCATCGGATTGCGCGGATTTCGGATTGGGATGTGTTTCCACAAACAATCCGTTTATGCCGACTGCCATCGCCGCACGGGCCATAGGAATAACATACTCCGGCTGGCCGGTGGAGACATTTCCGCCGCCTCCAGGAATTTGTAAACTGTGAGTGGCGTCGAATACGACGGGAAATCCGGTTTCGCGCATGATGAGCAGAGAACGAAAATCGACAACCAGATTGCGGTAGCCGAAAGTTGTGCCTCGCTCGGTTAGCATGACTTGTTTTGAACCGGCCTTTTCGGAAATCGGTTTCATATCTTCGGGGGCGAGGAACTGCCCTTTCTTGATATTCACCCATTTGCCGGTTTGCGCGGCTTTGACAATCAGGTCGGTCTGACGACAGAGAAAGGCCGGGATTTGCAGGATGTCGGCGACCTGTGCGGCGGAGGAAATCTCGGTAGTCTCGTGAATGTCAGTCAGGATTGGCAGGCCGAGTCTGGACTTCACTGATTTCAGCATAGCCAAGCCCTGATAATCGCCGGGGCCGGTGTATGACGCGCCGGAAAGACGATTAGCCTTGCGATACGAGGCCTTGAACACATACGGCACTTTGCGGGCGCCACACAGCTTCTTGATCGTTTCGGCGACTTGAAGACAGAGTTCTTCGGATTCGGCTACACATGGCCCGGCGATCAGAAAGAACTCGCCTTTTTCGATTCGGCTGAAAACGTCGGATGACATGGGGCGGAATATAGGGGGTTAGCGCGGCGATGTCAGCAGGGGAAATTGGTTTGTCGGGAGCCTTGTGTATAGCAGTCAGTGCAAATGAAGGATCGTGCCGCCATAACCCACTGCCCAACCATTGAATCGATCGACCAGACTAATAGAGTAGATGAATTGCTGAGTCGCGATATCGCAACGTGACCAGGTATCGCCGCCGTCTTCTGAAACCCACAGCTGTCCATCAGTTCCTGTCACCCAGCCAACTTGAGCGTCACTGAAAGCAACATCTCTCAATTGATAGGGGCTTGGTGTGGACTGCGGCGTCCAGTTCTTTCCGCCGTCAACGGTTCTTTGGACGCCGTAGGAGAAAGTGGCAACCCAACCAACCAACGAGTCCAGGAAGAACACGCTTGTAACAAAGTCGGCGGGAAGGTGTTGATGCACAATTTTCCAAGTCGAGCCGCGGTCATCACTTCTCCAGAGGCGTGGGCTGTATTCGGTTCCTACTCCCCAAACGTGTAGACTGTCAGTGGAGTACATGCACGAAAACGGACCTACACTGTCAACCGAGGTCCAAGAGAGCCCGCCGTCGGTCGTGCGCCAGGTCTGCTGATAATTTCCTGTGAACCCAATCAATGTATCAATTAGCAGAGCGTATTGGAGATATTGACTTGTTAGACCCGATGGTTCGGTCCAAGTGTTTCCACCATCCGTCGTCATAAGGAGACCTTGTCGTTCACTAGCTACACATCCGTGGTTGGTGCCAGCGAAGTCAACCGCCGTGCCCCACGTCAAAGGCAACGATAGTACCCAAGTGCGACCACCATCATGAGTTACTCGTGCGCCGTCGTCACCGATAGACCATGCATTCAGAGAATCGATAGCACAAATATCCTTCAGGTTGATTCTAAAGCCGCTTGAGATCTCGCGCCAATTCCTACCCCCGTCCTCCGTCTTATGAACGTGTCCGTTGTCCCCAACAATTATCCCGGCCCCCGACTTTCCGAACTGAACAGACCTTGAGACCGTAATTCCCGTTTGGAAATCGTGCCTTTTCCAATTTCTTCCGGTATCTACAGATACCCGTAGGATATATCCATCAGTCACATATGCTGTGCCTTCGCCATTGAAGGCGATATCGGCTGTGCTATCTTGAAATGGAGAGAAGGTCTCCGACCAGGTTGCACCCGAGTCGTGGGTGTCAAGAAGCACTTTGTTGACCCACCCGTCCCAGTAGTCATAGGCGACAACTATGCCGTCTGAGGGACTTAAGAACTCTACATCTCCCACCAAGTAGTAAGAGGCCATCTGACCTCGCACTTGCCAGGAATTGTGTGCACTTGTATATGATTTGACGACTCCCCCGGTTGAGAATAGATATCCAGTTTCTGAGTCTACAAAGTGAACGGCCGACCCCCGCTCTGTCGATTCAATCCACTTCTTGCCTCCGTCACTTGTAAATAACGAGCCCAATCTTCCGGTAACCCAGCCTGTCAGTTGATCGCGAAACGCAATGCTTGTAAAGTCATTACCATATTGGAAATGTACTGTCTGCCAATATTGACCACCATTGCTAGTCTGTAGAACTGTCCCGTTATTTCCGACTGCCCAGCCGTGCGTTTTGTCGACGAAACACACCGCGCGCAAATTTTCGAGCGTCGAAGATTTCTGAGGCACCCAATTTTCACCTTGGTCAGAGGAGTGTATGATTTTGCCCCCATCCCCCACCGCCCAAACATCATCCCCGACCATTGCTATGTCGTTTAAGTGAGCGTCGCAAGGATAGGGGTTTTGAAGCGACCACTCGCCGTGTACCGGGCGCACTTGATCTGGGTTTGTAGCCTTGTCGCCCGAACAACTCAAAGACATGACAAGTGGAAGACCCAAAATGAGGCAAATTCCTGCGCGTACGGAATTAGTCTTGCCCATCTTGTACATGAGGACAAAATACGACAAACTTGTCTATTAGGCAAGACTGTCTTTAGTGGGAGCCCACTGGAAATGGTGGGTTACCAAGGCGGGAAGTAGGGAGTGTTGTGTGCTTCTTTTGAATCTAATCCCACCGCAAGCGGTGGGGCACCGGGCAATCAGGCTTCGACACGCTCAGCCTGACTTGGGGTGTGAGTGAATTGTCGCGATCAAAGTCACCCTGAGCTTGTCGAAGGGTGATGACATCGCACCGCAGAGCGGTGCGCTACCTGCTTTCGCTCCACTCCTTCATCTTTCGAAAATGCCAGACAATCTTGTCCCCCGCTCTGGTGTACATGAGGTCGGCCGCGATTTTGGGAGTGGTGTCGTTGACCGAATAGACCCAGAAAGTAGAAGTGCCGTTATTCACCGAATCGATCCCCTTTACAAAAACTCCGCCGGATGTGCTGACAAAGTCAACGGTGTGTGTCTGCTTGAGCAAATCGAAAACGGTCACAGAATCGGCTCCCGCCAATTCAACGGTCACGCTATCTTGGTTTTCGGCCCCAGTTTGGGCGGCGGTGGAATCAGCAGGCTCTATCTTTGGTGTGGAACTCTCCTTGGCACATCCGCCACATGTGATGACGAGAATACTCACAACACTCAGACTTTGAATAATCCGTTTCATGGCTGGTATATCCTTTTAGCTTGTGCGATCTGTCCCGATTATATAGATACAATATAGCACAAGAAAGGACTGGGGAGTGTATGGATTACGGGAAGATCATTCGCGACTCATTCGCGATCGGCTGGCGTCACAAATCGCTCTGGATCCTGGGAATATTTGCCGGATTCGGCGGCGGCTTCAACACTTCATTTGATAAACATGATATCGAGGCGTTCAGCGGCGGGGCGCTTGGCGGATCGCTCGGCGAATTCGGCCGTTCTCCAGCCGAGGTCTGGCAAACCCTGGCGCCGTATATGATCGGCCTGACAATTTTCGGACTGGTCTTTATTGCTTTGCACTGCATCGCTACTCCGGGACTGATCGACGCGGTCAACCGGATCACGCGCGGGGGTGTATACAAACTCTCTGATTCGTTCTCCACGGGGATCGACTTTTTCTGGCGAACGCTCGGCATGGGAATTCTGATGCTCGTTGCGATGGTTGCGGCGATTGTGGTTGCGGTTGTTATCGTGGTAGTGGCATGGGCGGCCGCATTGCCGCTTGGAGTGATCGCACTACTCTTGGCAATTCCTGTCGGCCTCTTTGCCGTTTTTGCGGGTGTGACAATATACAATCTCGCCCTGCGGGCAATGGTAGCGCGAAATGTTTCGATTGGCGATGCGATTGCCGAAGGGTACGGACTTTTTCGGGCGCACTTTGGCCGTTGCCTGGTGATGCTTCTCATTGTGATCGGCCTCAGTATTGCTCTCATGATCGCGGTGGGCATTGTGTCAGTGCTGATTATGGCTCCGATTGCACTCTTGGCCTACTCATTTGGACTGGCGGTGTGGCAAGCGTTCTTGGTCGCCATTCTCATATCCCTGCCAATCTCAATTCCGGTTGGTGGATATCTTGGCACGTTTCACAGCTCGGTCTATACGATGTTCTACTTTGCGCTAGTCGAGCCGCAGGGGCCGCAGTACGCCACCCCGCAACCAAACACCGGTTATTCGCCGACAGTTTGACGGAGCAACAATGCGCCTGATTCGATTGCTGATACTCGGAGTATTTGTCGTGGGTGCTGGCGTGCCAATTTTTGCGGCTGATACGCCGCCAATCCCACGGGTGAGTCTTCGAACACATGCGGTATCGTTTCAGCAATCTGTCTACCCCGACTGGTATCGCACCAATTCTGCCGAAGCCGACATTCGCTGGGTGGCCCGCAATGACAGTTTGATCCAGGCGGTCTGGCAGTCGCAGGGGGATTCGATTTTGATAAAACTCTCTCAGTTGGCCGGAATCAACTGGGTGGAAACATCGTTTCCCATATATCTGGTGCGATACTATCCGTCAGCCGGCGAAGCCGACCCGCTTGTAATTTCGGTAGGTGGTGAACTACGTGGAATCGCGGTCGAGGCGCCGCCGACTGGACCGTCGATGGTTTTTAATCTTATCTATCACCTCTCGCTACGGCTACTGGCGCAGACGGAAGTAAGCGGTACCGACGCTCCCTCGGCGGTGATCAATCATCCGCTTATGGACCCCGGCGATTTCCGCCGTGATAATCTGGCGATGTTACTCGCGCTGGCAGTGGCGCCTTCGTTTGTTGGCGCTGAAGCCACCTTGACCACCTACAGTTCTCCGTTTTGGAAAGCGCGCACGCCGGGGCGACAGATTTTTGAAGAACAGATTCAAAAGAAATGGATACTCTCGGTAGCGCGACCGCTGGCACAGTGGCTAAAGGACGAACCGTACGATTCCCCGTTGGTTGATATGACGCGCGCGCCGCAAATCTCTGCCGATGATAACTCCGACGTAGCAGTGGCCTCGGTTGCCGGACTGCCGGCGAAAGGAGCGCTTGGCTTCACGGTAAAGAGTGGGGCCTCAGGGCGGTATGAGATCGACAAGCTCGATCCGAATCGTGTGGGTGGAAGGTCGGGGCTAAAGATCGGCGACGCCGTTTCGCAGGTCGACGGTCGGAGGCCGGGGAGTGTCCGCGAATTGTACGAACGGATACTGGCCGGGCTTGAGCGCGGGGGTAGCACGCTGGCGGTTTTTCGCGGCGGCAAACTGATGACGATCGTTTTGCGAAAGAATTAATCACCGAGAATAGAAGAGCCTAACTTGAAGGTTGGGTTGCCGGGCATTCATTTGTACCCCGCGTTCAGGGTGGGTTTTTTTTGAAATTGGACGAAAATCTTCATCCCACCGATCCCACAGCAAGCTGTGGGGTACCGAAGAACATTACTGCCGTAAAATCTTTTCCATCGCTTTGCCTTTGGCCAGTTCGTCAATCAGCTTGTCCATATAGCGAATTTTTTGCATGAGTGGGTCGGCGACGTCTTCAACCCGAACACCGCATACGACACCTTTGATAAGCGTAGTGTTGGGATTCATCGTGGGGGCCTGTGCAAAGAACGTTTCAAGATCGACGCTGGACTTTATTTGTTTTTGCAGACCCGCTTTGTCGTATCCGGTCAACCAACAGATGACCTGGTCGACCTCGTCTTTGGTGCGATTCTTGCGTTCGGCCTTTTGAAGGTAGAGCGGATAGATATTTCCAAATTTCATGGCGAAGACGCGCTTTAGGTCTGTCATCGTTCCTCCTATGTGGACGCATGCATTATATAAGAAACGAACCTGATGGCGGCAAAGGGAAAGACCTGGTACCCCGCGCCCTGGGGTGGGATCAGTGGATACGGACAGTACTTTTCAATTCACGGATCCTACAGCAGGTTGTGGGGTACTCATGAAAAAGAAACCCACCATAAATGGTGGGCCACCAAGGCAAATAAGAAAGCGGAAGGTCTCGAAAGCCTAAGACCTACCGCAACGAAACCCGCCAATGTCGACCGCACCTTGTCCGGCTTG
>JBGAWZ010000310.1:0-3318 GCA_044227335.1 Candidatus Zixiibacteriota bacterium
TCGCAAGAGTTGAACAAGCATCGACGGGCTTGCCAATTCGTGCGGTCGGAAGGCTTGAGTCCAAAGAAGAACTTCAATTGTCATTCAAGACGAGTGGGGTTGTAGAAAAGGTCTTTGTCGACGAAGGTAACTTGGTGCGGAAGGGACAGCGGCTGGCGGCGCTGTGTTTGCCTGAAATCGAAGCCGCACTTTCGTCCGCGCGCACCAACTATGAAAAAGCCGAACGCGACTTGGGCCGGTACCAACGACTCTTTGCCGATACGCTGATTACTCTTGAGCAATTGCAGAATGCGACAACGGCTTTTGAAGTCGCCAAAGCCGGACTGACTGCCGCGACTTTTAATCGCGAGCACGCCGAAATTTTCGCGCCGTCTGATGGACGTATTCTGAAGCGTCTGACCGACGATCACGAACTGATCACCGCCGGTTCGCCGGCTGTGGTGATGGCGGCGTTTGGTCGCGGGTGGGTTGTGCGGGTCGCACTGGCTGATCGGGATGTGGTTAGAGTACATGGCGGCGACACGGCTACAATTGAATTCGATGCACTGCCCGGAGAGACCATCAACGGCATAGTCTCTGAAATCGGAGCGGCGCCCAGTTCTGCCGGCGGAACATATGAGGTTGAAATTCAGGTAACCGAGATTCCCGGCCCGGTCAACGGTTTGATTGGCAAAGTGTCAATCGCAACTCCTTTGGCGCAAGCGGTGACATTGATTCCGGTCGAGGCGCTGGTCACGGCCGATGGAAACTCAGGGCGAGTCTTTGTTCCGTCTACCGATGGCAAGACTGCTCAGGTGAAAGCAGTGACGGTGGCGTACTTAAATGGCGGGCAAGTTGCGCTCAAAGGTGAACTGGCGGGCCACACATCGGTTATTACATCCGGGGCGACCAAATTAATCGACGGCGCGCCTATTTCTGTGGTTCAGTGATCGGGGAGAGGACGATCCGATGAAGATTGCAGAGTTTTCAGTCAAGAACAAACAGTTCACCATTGTCATGTTTCTGCTCCTGATCGGACTCGGGGCATCGGCTTTTCTGGGTATACCGCGATCCGAAGACCCGATTTTTCCGATCCCGACATTTTCAGTGGTAGCGATTTTGCCGGGTGGCACACCGCAGGACATGGAGCAGTTGATTGTCGATCCCATCGAGAAGAGCCTGAAGGAACTTGAGGATATTAAGCGGATCACGTCGACCTCGGAAGATCAGTTTGCGATCGTGACAATCGAATTTGTCGCCTCGGCCGATGCCGATAAGAAACATGACGAGGTGCTTCGTCAGGTCAATACAGTGCGAGGAAATCTCCCGACCGATCTGCAAAGCGTTGAAGTAATCAAATTCAGTACGACAAATGTGAGCATAGTCCAATGCGCCTTGGTATCTGATTCGGCGTCGTACAAGCTCCTGCAGGATGAGGCCGAGAAACTGAAAGATCGCTTTGATGCTGTCGCCGGGGTGAAGGATTCCAAGACCACCGGTTTTCCAGCCGCGGTAGTTCGTATTTCGCTGGATCTGGAACGAGTCGCGGCGCTTAGGGTACCGCTTAATCAAATTATCGCGGCGATTCAAAGCGACAATGTCAATATCCCGGGTGGCGCGCTCGACGCCGGCGAACGTAGGTTTAATCTTGAGACCACCGGACGGTACCGGACTCTTGACGAGATAAAAGCGACAGTGATTGGCTCGACCGGAAATAGTGTCGTGCGGCTGGGTGATGTCGCCGAGATCAACTGGAATCAGGAGGACGAAACCGTGCTCTCGCGAATAAACGGGCGTAGAGCGGTCTTTGTTACGGCAACTCTGCAGGAGGGGCAGAACATATTTGAAGTCCGCGACGCCCTGTACGCCGAAATGGACGCGCACGCCAAAGAACTGCCCGTTTCAATCAAATTGCAGGAAGGGTTTGATCAGTCGCGCAATGTCGCCAATCGGCTGAGCCATCTGGCGATCGATTTTCTGATTGCGATCATCCTGGTTTTGCTGACGCTCTTGCCGCTCGGGCCACGCGCGTCGATTATCGTGATGATCTCTATTCCGCTTTCCATGGCTATTGGTACCGCCATGCTCTATTTCACCGGCTTTAGTCTCAATCAACTGAGCATTGTTGGATTTGTGATTGCACTTGGGTTGTTGGTGGATGACTCGATTGTCGTCGTGGAAAATATTGCAAGGTTTATCCGCAACGGCCACTCGCGGTTCGACGCGGCTATACTGGCCACCCGCCAGATCGGGGTTGCGGTGCTCGGATGTACAGCCACACTGTTATTTGCGTTCTTGCCCCTGTTGTTCTTGCCGGGTGCGGCCGGTAATTATATCCGCAGTTTGCCGGCGACGGTGCTCTATACTATCGGAGCATCGCTGTTAATATCACTGACTATCGTTCCGTTTCTCGCCAGTTTCATTTTGAAAAACGAGGAGCACAAAGAAGGAAACCGTGTGCTCAGGGGACTCAATTGGGTGCTGGAACGAACCTATCGCAAGCTCCTTCACTGGTCAATCGGCCGGCCGGTCACGACAGTCATTGTAGCGGCACTCTTGTTTCTGGGTAGTCTTTCACTAATTCCCGTAATTGGATTTTCACTTTTTCCAAAAGCGGGCATACCACAGTTTTTGGTAACTATCGAAGCGCCGGAAGGGAGCGCAGTGACGGTAGTAGACTCGGCCGCTCTGGTTGTCGAGGGGTCACTCCTTGTAAACCCGCATGTGAAATGTGTGATGACGAGTGTGGGCAAAGGCAACCCAATGGTCTATTACAACCATCTCAATCTGGGCGAGAAGCCGAGTATCGGCGAGATATTTGTCATCCTCGATGAGTATGACGCGAAGGTTACTCCGTTCTGGCTTGACAGCCTTAGGGAAACACTCGACGGATATCCGTCGGCTAAGATAAAAATCAAAGAGTTTGAAAACGGTATGGGAGGTGATCCGATCGCGCTTCGCATTACAGGCGACAATCTTGATACCCTCAAGTTGCTGGCCGCGCAAGTGGAAGAGCTGATGCTACAGACCGACGGCACCATGTCGATCACCAATCCCATGCGTTCACCACGGACTGATTTGCGCCTGGACATCAATCGCGACAAGGCCGGATTGCTCGGGGTGCCGTCGGTTGATATCCAACGCACCGCTCGGGTCGCGGTGGCAGGATTGACTGTCGGTAAGTTTCGCCAGGACGACGGCAACGAATATGATATTCTGTTGTCTTCGCCGCGGGAAAAGAGACCGACGACCGAATTGTTGGATAAAATATATGTGGGTTCAACTGTAAGCGGATATATGCCGCTTCGCCAAGTGGCCAATATCGAATTTCATTCGTCT
>JBGAWZ010000311.1:0-3316 GCA_044227335.1 Candidatus Zixiibacteriota bacterium
GTTGATCGTGTTGCCCTTCGGCGGGATGGTGATCGATACTCCCGGAATGAGAGAAATACAACTTTGGGGCGACGAAACCGACCTGGCCGGATCGTTTGCCGATATCGAAGAGCTGGCAAGCCGATGCCGTTTTACCGATTGCGGACACCAAAGCGAACCGGCCTGCGCCGTGAGAGTCGCGCTGGAAAACGGCACGCTGGAAGAGTCGCGCTGGGAAAGCTACCAGAAGCTCAAGCGCGAATTGCGTTTCTTAGAACGCAAAGTTGATGTCCGGGCGCGACTGGATGAAAAGGCGCGTTGGAAGAAAATTCACAAATCGGCAAAAGAGATCATGCGTCGGAAGTATGGGAGTTGATAGAAAGAATTCTTGCCGTAGGTCGGGTTGGCAAGTCACGCGTCAGCGGGACGTAGACTACCCGACACGTGGTTTGCAAATCATGTCGGGTAGACAGCGCGCCGTAAACGGCGCTTGTCAACCCGACCTACTATTTGTCCCGGTTGAAGTG
Organism: Candidatus Zixiibacteriota bacterium; assembly: GCA_044227335.1. Taxonomy (GTDB): domain Bacteria; phylum Zixibacteria; class MSB-5A5; order GN15; family FEB-12; genus JACRAV01. The sequence goes on from JBGAWZ010000311.1 coordinate 507, forward strand.
TGGCATCTGATTCGGTATCGGGATTGAAATCTCGACGTACCCCTGGAACTTTTCGCCGTCGAAGAGCGGCATTTGGTGGATGATTTTGCGCAGGCCGTTTTTCTCGATAGTGTAGTGATTCGGTTTGCGGTCTTTGTACATGTTGGCAAGTTTTGTGCGCGACGGTTCTGAGTGACAATCCAGCACGTTGGTGCCGAGCAGTTGCAGGCCGCCGTCGGCGGCGAACACTTGCGCGGAGGCGGCGTTCATGTAGGTGATGGTTCCGTCGGCATCCGCGACAGTGATACTCGCGGATAGAATATCTGGCCATTGGTTGGGCATGGGCTACCTATTGTTGATATTTGGTCTTATATGGAATAGTAATCGAGAGTAACTTCGGTCGCTACTTGAAAGCGAGGCGTTCGAAGATTATTCTTATGAAATTGATACCGATATGTACACTATTCCATGATTCGATTCCCTGATTTCTATTGCCCTCGAAGACTATTCCGATATATTCAGGGGAGTTTGTGAAAAAAATCTTTTGGATGGGAGTGGGTATGATGAAAATCGGGATGATCATCGCCGCCATATCTCTCAGCACCGGTACTGTGTTGGGTCAGTCGCCGGATTCTGCCTGTCTGGCGTGTCACAGCGCCGCGGTTCATAAGGCCAATCCGAATGCACAAGTTGTCGGCGGCGATGCGCTGGCCGCGTCGGTTCATGCCGCCGTTGCCTGCACCGACTGCCACACAATCGAGGCAAGCACACCGCACAAGGGAAACCGGGCCGTCTACTGCGCTCGGTGTCACCAGAAAGAAGCCGAAGGTTTCAGCCAATCGCCGCATGTGAAAGGGCGTGAGTCGGGGATTGAGAATCTTCCGACCTGCATCATCTGCCACGGCGGCCACGAGATCAAAGCGGTATCAGACACCTCCTCGCTGACCAACCATGCCAACTCGGTGAAGATTTGTATCCGCTGTCACGAGAGCAAAACGATCACCGATCAAACCGGCAAAATGCCCAGACCGGCGATGATCAAGGCATACGAAAACTCAGTTCACGGTAACGCCTTGATGATTAAGGGGAACAAGAATGCACCGGCCTGCGTCGATTGCCACGGCTCCCATTCGTTTTTGCCGGCCGACCAACCGGAAAGCCCGATATACAAGACGCATATTGCGCAGACGTGTGGAAAGTGTCATGGTGAGATAGCCACGACCTATAGCGGTTCGATCCACGGAACGACTCTCGCGCAAGGGGTGCTTGAATCGCCGACCTGCACTTCCTGCCACGGCGAGCATGATATCAGGGCGCATTCAGACACGACCTCGCGCGTCTCCCCCGGTCATGTTGTCAAAACCTGTTCGGACTGCCACACTTCGGCGAAGATGGTCGCCAAGTTCGGTCTCAAGCCGGATCGGATTTCGACCTTCAAAGAATCATTCCATGGCGCCGCAGGGGAACTGGGTGACACACGCGTCGCCAATTGCGCCTCGTGTCACGGCGTGCACAATATCTACCAGCAAAGCGACCCGCGCTCGATGATCAACGCCGCCAATATTCAGTCGACCTGTGGGCAGTGCCATGAGGACCTTCCCCCGGACTTCGCAAAGGCCTCGGTACACACTTCGGCGACCGATCCGGAGTCGGGCGGAGAATTTGTTGTGCGTAAGTTCTATATCTGGTTTATTTCTATTCTCATTTTGGTGTTTGTCGGGTACCGGGTGCTTGAATACAAACGACGGGTGAAACGAACGGACATGTCGGGCCGCTCATGAGAAGACTGATAGCGCACATACTAGCGTTTGTCGTCCTTTCGGGGTTGACTGGAACTGTTTCTGCCGAGGAAAAGTGTCTGGTCTGCCACGGGCGGCATGATCTGTTCCGCACTGAGGAGACCGGCCGGAAAGTCAGCTTGTTTATCGACACGACGGTGCTCGGACATTCGGCTCACGGAAAACGGGCCTGTGTCGATTGCCACGTCGATGTCGTCGCGATACCGCACAAAGAAGTGAAAGCGGTAAATTGCCGCCGCTGTCATTATGCCGGGAATGCCACCGGTGCGCCGCAAGGTGAGCTGTACGATCAGTTCGAACACTCAGTTCACGGAATGGAAGTTCTGGCGGGGAACGCCAAAGCGCCGGTCTGTCAGGACTGCCACGGAACTCATAATATTCTCGGACCTGATTCAGCCAATTCCCTGATAAATAAACTGAACAGGCCGAAGACGTGCGGACGGTGCCATATCGAAGTGTATGCGCAGTTCGAGCAGTCGATTCACGGCCAGGCGCTGACAAAGGGAAATCTCGATGCTCCGGATTGTTCATCGTGCCACGGCGAGCACAATATTCAACGGCCAAGCGATACGTCGTCCACTGTCGCCGCCGGACATGTTGCCAACACGTGTAGCAACTGCCATGGACCGGTTGGAGTGGTCGCTAAATACGGCATCAGGACCGACCGAACAGCCACGTTTGAACACTCGTTCCATGGGATCGCCCAGCAGATGCAGAATATGACGGTCGCCAATTGTGCGTCGTGCCACGGCAACCATGGCATCCTTCCGGCAAACGATCCAAAGTCATCAATCAATCCTGCGAACATCGTAGCCACCTGTGGTCGACCGGAATGTCACCCGGAAGCAACGCCGCAGTTCGCCAGCGGCAAAATCCATGTCGACCCGCACAATAAAGAATCGGGATTGGTGTATTACATTACTAAGTTCTTCACGATTTTGACTCTCGGCACCTTGGCGGGACTGTTTGTATTTATCATTCTTGATCTGATGCGGCGCGCCAAAGCATCGCGGGCGGCCCGATGACACCTAT
>JBGAWZ010000312.1:0-3310 GCA_044227335.1 Candidatus Zixiibacteriota bacterium
ACATCCCCCAACTTGAGCAAAGTCAGCGGATTATCCGGCTCGCGCCGTAATGCCTCAAAATACGTGAAGGTCGCCGCCACTAAATTGCCCCGCTTCAGATACAAATCGCCCAGTACTTGAAATCCCGAGGCATACTCCCGATACGCGTTTATGCCTGCTTGAAGCAGCTCATACGCCTCGTCAAGTCTACTTGCGGCTATCATTTTCTCGGCTTCGCGGGCAAAATCGTATCGCACATCCCCTGTATTAGCGAATTCCGTTTCGTCCCCGGTAATGCGATTACTCATCTGCTGGGCAGAATAATCCATGACCCTCCCACGTAGTGTCAAAAAACGATAGGCAGGGAGGGCGGAAAGGTCAAGAAAAAAGTGAAGGACCGCCGGCGCTCTGGCCAACGCCGGTAGGTCCGAAGCCCTGTGCTTCGGACGCGACCAATTCGTCACTGCTCCCAATCGTCTTCCCCGACGGTAATTGAAAGATGAGTCGCATCAAACACTTACTGCACGACATCGATCTCTCGACGTCTATAATGTGTATGATAAGACAGAGTGTCGCTCGACCAAGTACCCCACCAACTTCGAAGCGGTAAACGCGTACCCCACCGAACCGGTGGGTCCAACTTCGAAGCGGCAAACCTCTCTCATGCATAAACCATTCGCAACGCCCGCACCCAAACCCGTACCCCACCGAACCGGTGGGTCCAACTTCGAAGCGGTAAACCTTGCTCATACATAAACCATCCACGACTCCCGCACTCCAAACCCATTGACTTCGCCCTAAATTCGACTATATTGACTCCATACCTCACTCCCTCACGCCAATGTCGCCGCCAAAGCGTTACTCACCTTATGGGAGGTGTCCGTGTTCGTTTTTCCAGTCCGCTCGAATGTCGTCTTGTGTCTCCTCTCAATGCTCCTTGCGCTGACGCTCGTGCCATCCTCCGTGTGCATTGCCGGTGACCTCTGCTTCTCACACTCATTTTCCAAATCTGTCGGCAGCGGTCCATACTCATGCATTGCTCAAGACCTCAACGACGACGGCAGTATCGACTACATCGTTGCCAACTATGAGGACAACACAATCCGGGTCTATCGCACCAACTCACAAGACATTTTTGTCTCGGAGAAAATCTACAACATCGGATTTGATCCCTACGGTGGACCTGCCGGCATGGTATTGACAGACCTCAATGGCGATGAGTATCTCGACATCGCCTTTGCCGCCTCCACCGCAAATGTCGTCGGTGTCATGAAAGGTCTGCCCAACGGCCAGTTTCTCCCCGCCAACTACTTCGACGTCGGCGCCGGACCAATCTGGATTGCCGCAGGTGATATCGATAACGATGGTGATAACGACATCGCCACCGCCGATGGAGGAAGCGGCACAATTTCCATCCTCCTGAATGATGGCGCCGGCATACTGACCTACAACACCAACTATCTCGTCGGACTTTCGCCCCACTGCGTTATCCTGCGCGACTTCGACGGCGACACCGATCTCGATCTCGTCTCCATCAATCGAAAGAACAAAGACCTCTGCATTCTCTACAACGATGGCAGTGGTCATTTCGCAAATCGTACCCGCTACGTCACGGATCAGGAACCCTGGAATGCTGTCGCCGATGACTTCGACTCCGATGGCGACCTCGATCTCATGGTCACCAACCACATCCAGGGCAAAGTCGAAATCTTCATTAACGACGCAACCGGCCACTTCAGCCACGGCTCGTCTTATCCGGTCGGTCATCGTCCGATGGGAATCATCGCCGCCGACATAAATGGCGACAGCCTCAACGATCTCGTCGTTGCGAACTATGACTCGAAAAGCCAAAGCATCTTGATCAACACCGGCGGCGACTATGAATCCGCTATCGAATCACAGATCGGTGGCAATGCTATTACGCTGACCGCGGTCGATCACAACCACGACGGTCTGCTCGACCTCGTGTTTCCGCTGGTCGGGGACAACGAATTGCTCATCAACATTTCGCAAGGTGACAAAGGCTTTCCTTCTATGCTCGGTGTCGCCGCCGGCGGTTACCCGCTCTTTTCGCAAGCCGCCGACGTCAACGGCGATGGCTTTCTGGACGTCATTGCAGTCAACTACAACGACGACAACTTCAGCGTAACGACTTTCGACTTCACCGGCCGGCCCGGGCAAACTCACTATTTTCCTACTTCGCACCAGCCGCTCGATGCATTCGCTGCCGACTTCGACCGTGATGGCGACATCGATATCGCCGTCGCCTGCACTTATTCCGGCAAGATCGAGATCATGCGCAACAACGGCGCCGGGCTCTTTACTGCTGGCCAGCAAATCACGACCAACTGGTGGTTTGCCGCAATCAGTGGCGCCGACTTCGACGACGATGGCGATATCGATCTTGTTGCCAAGGTCGTTTACTTCACAGATTCACCCGGACTTCTGGTTTTTGAAAACGTTGGTGATGCCGAATTCGCCGCGCACCCGGAGCTGGTTTTTTCGGCGCTTGATGTTAATTCCTATGAAGTCTACTGCCGCGATATCAACAATGACGGCGACGTCGACATCTTGACCGCTCGCGGCAAAATTGCCATCTACTACGGCGCCCCCGGGTTAAGTTTTCTGCCTGCTGTCGAGATTACCCTTCCCAGCGGGTATGCCCTTGATCTTGCCATCGCCGACTTCGACGGCGACAACGATCTCGACATCGCCGCCAATCAGACTTCCCAACACGAGATCGTCGAATTGGTAAACAACGGCAGCGCAGGTTTCTCTGCTGTCATGCTCGGTGAAATCCCCGTCAGCCAATTTCAATACTACTTTACCTATGCAATCGACATCGATGGCAACGGCTGGCCCGACATAGTTTCCGAGAGCAGCTACAGCTTTAACAATATCTCCATGATTCTCAACGACGCCGGTGTCTTTTCAGCGCCCGTGCCGCTGCATATCGGCACCGCCTCGTTGTTCGGCGCATTCGATGCCGAAGGCGATGGCGATCAAGACCTCGTGCTCGGAACCGAAACCAATCGTCGACTTTCAATTCATCTGAATTGCAATGCGCCGAATTATGTATTGGGCGACTGCAACAACGACGAGAAAGTTAACATCAGCGACGCCGTCTTTTTGTTGAATTACATTTTCGCCGATGGACCGGCGCCCGATCCGCGTTTGCGCGGCGACATCAATTCCGACTCGCTCGTGAATATCTCCGACGCTGTCAAAATCATCAACTACCTGTTCTTTGGTGAACCGCTTTAGAACTTCGGCACTACTCAAACAAAAAGCGACCGCCTCATTACAAAGCGGTCGCTTTCGTTATTATTTG
>JBGAWZ010000009.1:0-15100 GCA_044227335.1 Candidatus Zixiibacteriota bacterium
GCCCGCATGCGAAACTGGTTTCATCGCGCGTAAAGTCAGATCCTGTGGTCGCTGCTATTTGGTCTGAACGGTACAAGACAGCCGGAGTGTGGCGGCCGGAACAGGCTGTGGTCGCGAGTTCACAAGGTCGTCAGAGAATTGAAAAATCGCTCGGCTCTTTGGCCGGACATGTGGCGGCCCTCTCCAATCAGTTCGGCTGGGACGGCGAACGGTCGTTGTCGGCTACGAAATCGTCGCGCCATCTCCAGCGACTCGAACGTGAAGTACGGCGCGAACTGCTCCTTCTGGAAGACAACAGCACCCTTGGCCAGACTGACAATAATTGGCTCGTCAGGCAGTTTGACACTACATCTCGAAAACTGCCCATTGTACAGTTTCACGCGACCGACCGAGAGCTCTTCGCCTTTGTCCACGAGAACGGCCGTGTACGAGTGGTTGAATACCCTGACGGTGCGGCCGTGGCAGAAACGCTTATCGCCAAGTGGAATTTTCTGCTCGAATCAGCCGCCCTGTCTGCCCATCTGCCCGGCGGCAACGACCCTCACAACGAATGCGAATTTCTCATCGAGCTTGGGGAGTGGCTTTGGCGGCCGCTCGGGATCGACAGAAAGACGGAGAGAATCCTCATCTTGGCGGAAGGTGCGGTTTCCAATCTGCCGTGGCACGCCATTCAGATTGACAATGAGTCGCTGGTGGATCGACATGAACTCCTGCATGCGCCGAGTCTTCGGCACTATCTGCAGGCGTGCCAGCGTCCCACTGCGGGAGGGGAATCGAAGATATTCCTGGGAAGCACTGAAGATCTACCCGCCGCGTCGCAGGAGTTGGATTCAATTCTAAAAAACTTTGGAAGGGGCGCCGGGGTTCACCAGCCCTGCAGTCGTAGTGACTGGCCAGAGAGCGGCAAATATCGCTGGTGGCACTATCTTGGGCACGCTCAACTGAACGAACGGAATCCATTCTATTCGTCGCTGATACTGGCCGATGGTCCGCTCTTTGCCGCCGATTTTCGCCTCAAGCGAGCGAATGTCGATCTGGTGACACTGGCTGCTTGCCAGACCGGGGCACAGGTTTTTGCACCGGGAGAAGAGTCGACTGGTCTCGTCAGATCGTTGTTGGAAATGGGGGCGAGGACGGTGGTTGCAGGGCAATGGCCCGTTGCCGATGAGTCGACCGCGTTGTGGATGAGCATATTTTATGGCCGACTTCAGGCCGATAGTGATCCTATGAGCGCGGCGAGGGTGGCCGCGGAAGAAGTTCGCAGAAAATTCCCTTCCGCCTATCATTGGGCGGCCTTTTCGGTGTTTGGAGCAGGTATATGAAGACTATAGTAAACGCTCGAAAAATTCTCGAAATGTTCGCGACCTTGGGTGCATTGGTGTTGCTCGGTACAATCATCAGTGCAAAAGAGGGTGGCGTTTTCGTTCCGGATCAGCTCACTTGCGCTTTCATCGACTCAGCATTTGTCGATTCTGTTAACGCTACCTACGGGACCTCGATACTACGATATCTTCCGCAGACCGGAAGCTTTCTTCTGCAAACTCAACCGGGTCAGGACGTCGAGGCTCTCTCGACCCAAATCGGCGCCCTGCCAAAAGTCGTCTACTGTACACCCAATTACTACACCGACGCTCCCGAACCGGTGCAGGGAAGCCAACCGTTTATCGATGCCGCGCCAAGCATCGAAAAGTACACAGGTCAGACGGCGGGAACCCAGATCGGAATCACTCAGAGTCAATTGATTTCGACCGGCGCCGGTGTGCGCGTGGGGGTTATTGATGTTGGGATCAGTCTGAGTCATCCGGCGCTCGGCGGACAGACGGTGTCGGGCGTAGATTATGTCGATGGCGGTCCTGCGACCGATCCTGCGGGTGGTTCGGCAAGTGGACATGGAACTTTCGTTGCCGGAGTCATACATCTTGTAGCACCGGCGGCGGAAATCGTCTCGTATCGTGTAATGGATACTGCCGGTCGAGGGGTCGGGTTTACCGTTGCTGAAGCAATTTTGCAGGCAGTCGACGATGGGTGTAAAGTTATTAACCTGAGTATGGTGATGACCGGAAGACAGGGAACCAGCGACTTTGCAATAGAATATGCCAAAGATCACAATGTGCTGGTTGTAGCGGCGGCGGGGAACGACAGTACTTCAGCCGAGCGTTTTCCGTCGGATGATTCGTACACTTTGGGAGTGGCTGCCCTCGACTCGCAGTTGCATAAGGCGGACTTTTCAAACTTCAACGGAAAAATAGATTTGTGTGCACCGGGCACGCACATCTATGCGCCGTTTCTTGACAGTTCATATGCCCATTGGCAGGGAACAAGTTTTGCCGCGCCGTTTATCGCGGGGGAAGCGGCCTTGATCTTGTCGCGTCGACCAGACATTCAGTGGTCGGAGCTGGTACATGCAATGACAAGCAATAGTGCCATCAATGTCGATTCGCTGAATCCAACATTTGCCGGCCAGCTTGGCGATGGTCTGGCCAATCCGGCTGGCGCGATGTCATCGCTTGGCATCATCTGCGGTGATGTTGATCAAAACGCGCAGGGGCCGGATATATCTGATCTGACCGCGCTCATTGACCATCTCTACATATCACTGGGTCCGCTGTCGAGCCCAGGGCTATCAAATGTTGACGGCTTTCCGGGAATCGATATCAGCGATTTGTCTCGATTGATAGATCACCTCTACATCAGTATGTCACCGCTCGAGTGCCGTTTCTAAACTGTAATTCCTGTTGTTACCAGTCAGGGGCGGCCATTCCGGGTCGCCCCTATTTTATTGTTATTCAACGGGTTGCCGGTTAGATAATTCCGGCGCTCCCCCTGCACGATTTGTGGACTTAGTGGCTCTATCAAGTAGATATGGGAGACAAACACAACACAAAGAGTCCGGAGGTAAAAGTCATGTCTCGATTCACCAATCTAACCAAAGTTGCGCTGACGCTGGCGGCGGTCGCCACAATGTTCAGCGCCTGTTCACAGCAAGAAAGCTCGTCTCTTGGGCCGGTATCGCCAACCCAGTCGGGAAATAACTCGTCGCGCCCTTTTGCCGCGTCAAGTGTCGAGATTTCCGGCCGTGTGATCGCTATCGATGCCGGTGCTCGTACCATGCAGATCACCGGCCAGACCGCTACTATTGCAGTTGCTCCCCTGGCAGAAGTCGTTTTGAAAAGCGACGGCAACGAAACCCCGATCGCGCTGGCCGACATTCTGCCCGGCGACTCAGTTGATGTACGCGGCGATTTCCAGGGCGCCTCGACTTTTGTAGCCGACCGGGTTCGCAAACGCCAAAATGACAACGCCAATGAAATCGAATTCGGTGGTCGGGTTGTGACTATCGATGCCGGTGCCCGCACGATGACTGTCACCGGTCAATCCGAGTTGATTACGGTCGCCGCCAATGCGGAAGTAGTGAGCCGTGCGCAGGGGATGGAAGTTGCTATCACGCTTGCCGACATCATTCCCGGCGATTCGGTTGAAATCCGCGGGACAGCACAGGCTGGCGGCATTCTGGCCGACCGTGTCCGTCTTCGGATTCAGCATGTGGAAGACGGCATCGAATCCGAAATTGAGTTTACTGCCGCAATTCTGTCGATAGACTACGCCGCCGGAACGTTCATGGTCAGCGGTCACACGGAGACGATCACCACTGATTCAGCCACCATCATCTTTGGCCGCGTGCACGATCGCGGTGTGGAAAGTGCCGCCTCCGACTCCAGCGATGATGACAACACCGGTCGTACGCCGATCGAGTTTGCCAATTTAAAGGTGGGAGATGTTGTCGAAGTCCATGCCGACCGGGTAGACGCCTCGATACTGTACGCCGTAGCCATCGAAGTTGAAGATGGTGCATTCGAGGACGAACTTGAAATTGAATTCAAGGACATCATCGCCTCAATCGACGTCGCTACTCGGACCGTCACGTTCCAAAACTCGACTCTGACCGGAGTGGTCGTCGCCACCGCGGACCTTCGCGGATTGAACAACGAGTCAATTACGCTAGCTGACTTTGCAGTTGGACAGATTGTCGAAGTGAGGGGGTTCGAGATGTCCCCTGGAACTATTGAAGTCGCTCGTATGGAGAAAGACAACTCGCTCTAATAGTGGCGACAAGCGATTCCTGCGTACCCGTTCAGTTAAGAATGCAGGATACGGCGGGTGGAGCCTCCCCTCCACCCGCTCGTTTGTTTTAAAATTACCAACGAACAGTCCTCTGTTGCACGCAACGTCATGCACACCAATCGATTGTCATGTTTGGATTGTGGTCTCCAGACTCAAGGCCGCTCTGAACGCCCAATTGCGGAAGTTGCCTCGCAGAGACCGCTTAGTATTGTAGGTCACGGTTCTCTACGATTAGGCTATTCCGCTTGTGGCGAGTTTCCCCACATTAAGGATAGCTCATTGATAGTGTGCTGAAACTGTTTTTCCCCGTTCCATCTTGGTTACCCAATGCCATATTTGTTGAAACTGCGCCTTTTGATCGTTACCATTGAGAACGAGTATGCTAACAACCCCACAAATCGACAATTAGATGACCGGGTCTGCAGACGATTTGGATGACAAGACGAAAATGCACTTGCCGCTGATTGGTGGCGAGCTGGTGTTGCAGTACCGGATCATCGAGAAAATCGGTGCCGGGGGCATGGGCGAGGTCTATCTGGCTGAGGACACCCGTCTCAAGCGGAGAGTCGCCTTGAAATTCCTGCCCTCCCATCTTGTCGCAAATGAAGAAATCAAAGCCCGGTTTCTGCGAGAAGCGCAGGCCGTTGCCAAGCTGAACCACCCAAACATTGTCACGATCTATGATGTAAGCGAATTCAACGGTAGGCCGTTTTTTGCGATGGAACATGTCGAGGGGCACTTACTTCATCACTTCGCCCACGAGAAACCTTTGCCGCTGGACACCGTAATTGACTACGCGGTGCAAGTGTGCCAGGGAATAGGCGAGGCGCACCGCGCTGGTGTCGTTCACCGGGATATCAAGACGACCAACATCATCGTTGATACCAAGGGACGGGCACGACTGCTCGATTTCGGTCTGGCGGCCATAGCGGGAGACGATAAACTCACCAAGACCGGCTCAACTCTCGGCACGGTATCGTATATGTCGCCGGAGCAGGTGTCGGGACGAGATATCGACCAGCGCTCGGACCTCTTTTCCTTTGGTGTTGTTCTGTATGAATTGCTGGCGGGGCGAACACCTTTCCGGCGCGACAGCGAAGGCGCAACCTTGCGGGCAATAATGCAGGATATGCCGGAGCCGCTTGGTCGTTACAAATCCGATATACCAACGCGCCTCCAGCAGACTATGGACAAACTGCTGGAAAAAGATCGTCAGATGAGGTATCAGACAGCCGAAGATATCATTGCTGATCTAAAACGGCTTGTCTATGACTCACAGCAAACCGAACACCGACGTCCGGCTCAGCAGACCAAGTCACGGTCGAAACTGGTTGTGGGGACCTCGATTGTGCTCGTCTTGGCGGCAGTGGCCGTTTACTTTTTTTCGCGGACCAGATCGACTCAATCCGAGGTAGCCGATGCCATTCCCATGATTGCAGTCTTGCCGTTTGAAAATCTCGGGAATCCCGAAGACGAGTACTTCGCAGATGGCATGACCGAGGAGATTACCTCGCGGCTCGTTGGTATCGCGGGGCTGGGGGTAATTTCCCGGACAAGCGCGATGCAGTACAAAATGTCGGACAAGAGTTTGAGTCAGATAGGTAAAGAACTTGGGGTTAATTATGTCCTTGAGGGAACGATCCGCTGGGCAAAAACAAGTGGTCGGCCGAGAGTCAGAATAACACCACGGCTGATCAGGGTATCCGATGATCGCAACATGTGGGCTGACAATTACGAGCGCGAGATGATGGAGGTATTCGCAGTTCAAGAAGACATTGCCACCAAGATAGCTTCCCAGCTTGATCTGACACTTCTAGAGTCTGACCGAAGGGAATTGGCGGTTCGTCCCACAACCGACTCAAGAGCGTATGATTACTATCTGAAGGGGATCAGCGGGGTACGACGACTTGATTGGTCGTTACCGGCTCTGGCCGCGGCGTCGGCTAATCTCGACAGCGCTGTGATGATCGATCCGGCATTCGCTCTTGCCTATGCGGTCAAGTCACGCGCCAACACGATGCTGGCCTGGATTGACCCATCAGGAGATTACCGAAAGGTCGCGCGCGAATCATTCGAAAAGGCGCTGAAGCTCCAACCGAACTTGTCCTATGGTCACATGGCGGCCGGCATCTTCTTCAATTTGACCGAAACCGATTATGATAGCGCCATGACCGAGCTGAATCGAGCCGCATCAGAACTCCATAACGATGCCGACCTGGTGACCAATGTTGCTCTGGTGCAATGGCGCCAAGGAAAATTTGATGAGGCAGAAGAGAATCTCCGAAAAGCCACCGATCTTGACCCGCTGAATCCAGCTCTTCATTCGTGGCGCTCTCAGTTCTTTCGATTCATGAGGCGGTTCCCCGAGGCGCAGCAATCGGTTAATCGGGCCATTGCCCTTGATCCAAAACGAGCAGACTTCTACTCGGAGAAGCTCGCAGGTTACTTGTCACGTTACGGCGAATGGAGCAAGTGTCGGGAGGTCGTTCGAGAGGCGATCAGCCAGATCGACACCCTCGAACTTGTCCGCACCTTTGGCGCCGCCACCCTTGACTCTGCCCTGGGCATTCATATATCAAGGGACCGTGCGTTCATTGAGCGTTTCCGTATTGATTCGCACAATAAGTTGGATGCTCAGGCATTCTATTTTTCGATGGCGTTTCTATACCGCGACGCAGGCGATGCGGCACTGACGAATGTGTATTTAGATTCAGCCCGGAAGACAGTCGAACAACGACTGAAGATAGTTCCAAATGACCCCTCTCTCACGTCGGGCCTGGGTAGCGTACTTGCATTATTGGGGTCGTGCAAAGAAGCGGTAGAACTGGGCATCCGCGGAAAGGAGTTACTGTCAATCGCCAAATGCCATTGGTGAGGACCGGGTCAGGTCATGGTCATGGCCACCATTTATGTCGAGTGCGGTGAGTTTGACAAAGCTCTGGATGAGCTTGAAACTTTGCTTTCCCAGCAGACAGGTTTCACCGTCAATGATTTCAAGCTGAACCCTGAGTTGGAACCGCTTCGCAAATTACCGCGCTATCAGGAGATGATGAAGAAGTATACTTCCCTGACGGAAACGATTTAGCGGTGTTCGCGAGTCCGACGGTTCGTTTGTCTAATTTCGGTTCCGGCTTACACTATACATCTTGGATGGTTGTTGCTCGATAGTCGCTGTCCACGGCATCTAATCCGTCGTGCGGCGGGTAGGCAATTGAACAGAATCAAATAATGAGTTCGATCATCTCTTAGCATATCGGGAGTAATCAGATTGATAGCGCGAAAAACCAAATCTGTGATAGTCATAGGCGCAGGAATAGCTGGACTTACAGCCGCTTATCGTTTGGGTCGGTCCGGCCACAAAGTAACAGTGTTGGAGACACAATCCAGAACCGGGGGCCGGGCACTGACGCTTCGATCTCTCTTCCCGGATGATCTGGTGGCGCAAGCAGGCCCCGCGAGAATTCCGGGCGACTGCAAACGGGTAATTTGGTATGCCGACAAATTTGGCCTTCGCCTCTCACCATTTTACCCCGGTTTTGGAAAAGTGGTAGCGTATTTGGAGGGGAACCGATTATCGGACTACAAACCAACCACGAAGGAATTTTGGGGCTACGTTGCACCAACGATCAAAGAGCGTAGGGGCATCTCTGCATTGTTACTGCGTGCCGCAAAGAATCTATATCGGCTGACCAGGCGTTCCAAGAGCAGGCCGGTCTGGATGACGTATGGTATTACAGGTGGATCGGAACTCTTGACAGAGGCAATGATGCGGGCGGCTGTCGCAGATTTCCGGCTGAATACGACAGTTAAGTCTGTAGTGCAGGATTCGGCGGGAGTGCGGATAGGCTGTGTGACACAGGAGGGCGAAGAGTCCCTCAACGCGGAATATGTAATCTGCGCTGTCCCCCTTTCAGTTCTAAAGAAACTGGATTTCTTTCCAGCCTGTGCCCCGGAAAAGGAAAGTCTGCTACGGACTATCCCATTCAGCTCGGCGATCCGAATCTTCGTACAGATGAGTCGACCTTACTGGCGAGATGAGGGGCATAACGGATTTGCAATCACCGATACGCTCGGGGAAGTGTGGGATCCCCACCATGAGAAAGACCGCGGAACTGCGATGCTTGTGTGTTATGCTCAGGACGAATTGGCACGGCGGCTTGGAGCGATGACTGAGAGTGATCGCCTGGATCATGCCTTGAACGAACTCGAACTAATTTTTCCGGGAGCAAAGGACCATTTCATAAAAGGGGCATCTTATAGTTGGGATGAACAGCCGTGGATCGGCGGCGGCTGGCCTCTAATGCGAGAAGGTTTCTCGGAGCAGATGAGCGTATTTCGCAAACCGGATGGCCGCGTCTATTTCGCTGGAGACTATGCCGCGCTACCCGCTTTTCCAAACACGATGGAAGGGGCAATCGAATCGGGCGAACTGGCCGCAGATCAGATTGAAAGCGCGGTTTGATCGCAGGCCCTCGTCGAAAAAAGTAATTTGGAGGCAAATTAGGACATGCAATTGAGAACATGTAGTCTCGGCCCGGATGCTCCTCATGTCACACGAATCGGTTTTGGGTGCATGCCGCTATCTACTGAAGGTAGACCCGCCGACGAAAGAGAATCAATTCGGGTCATTCACGGTGTACTTGACGCCGGCGTCACGTTGTTAGACACTTCCAATGCCTATTGTTTGAACGATGATGATATTGGACACAACGAGAGGCTGGTAGCAAAAGCTCTCCGAACGTGGACCGGCAACTGTCACAATTTGGTTGTGGCAACCAAGGGTGGGCGAACGCGACCGCAGGGTCGGTGGGAAGTGGATGGGCGACCAGAACAACTGAAAAGAGCATGTGAATTATCCCTACAAGCGTTGGGAGTGGAGCAGATCGACTTGTACCAAATGAACATTCCCGATCCAAAGGTACCATTTCTGGACAGTGTTGGGGCCCTGTCAGAATTGCAGAAAGAGGGTAAGATTCGGTGGATTGGACTGTCAAACGTTTCTGTGCGAGAGACTATTTCCGCTAGGTCGATGATTGAAGTAGTGACTGTACAAAATCGGTTCAACCCGATATTTCGCAACGCAATTGAAGAGGGAGTAATAAAGTACTGTACTGATCACGGAATCGGCTTTATGCCGTTTCACCCATTAGGAGGGTGGTGGCTGAGCAAGCAACTTGTCAAACACGAGGTTCTTCAGCGCATAGCCCGCGAGAAGGAAGTCTCGCCCTATGCTGTTGTACTCGCCTGGGAAATTGCGCAAGGTCCCACAGTTATTCCGATTCCGGCGTCGAAGAGCCTTAACCACGCATTAGATTCGATTTCGGCCGCCAATTTGATTTTGGATGAAGCCGATTTGTCGGCAATTGATCAAGCAGTTTTCTCAAGAGGGGATGAACTTCGCCACAGACTAAGATTGTATCTGAGCCGGTTCGTGGGAAGGGTCGCTGTCCCGCACGACTGACACGAAATCTGCTGTCGAATGGTTCTTTCTTGCGCAATGTTTAGGCATCGGTTCCTTGCTCCATATATACTGGATTACGCAATCAATGGAAGCGGAGAGAGGATGCCGTCGATGCCCGCTCGAACCACCCAGTTGCGGAACTCGCCTTGCAAAGCCCGCTCGATCACACCCAGTCCGGCATCGGTTAATGTCTTTCAGCCGATAGCGAATAGTTTGGCGGTCTCACAAGAGCAGTATCGTCACACAAAAAAATGGCCGCCCCCGGAAGAGAGGGCGGCCTGGTGTGAACAGGATGGAAGAGGGAATCTATTTCATCACTGACACGCGGCAGTCGGCGTGAAGCTGATATACAAGTAGTCGATCAGCGCCGAGAGGTCGGCAATGTCAACACCGCCACCGATGTCGCCGTCGCAGTTGGCCTCAGCCAAGCAGGACGGGACGGTGAAGCTGATGTACAGGTAGTCGATCAGCGCGGAGAGGTCGGAGATGTCGATACCTTCAAGCGGATCGCCATCGACGTTACCGGTCACGCCGACGCAACAGCTACCGGCGACATCACCGAGCATGTTTCCGCAGTAGGCAAATGACCAGCCGCCCATCCAGGTATTTGCCACACTGGGGGCCGCCGGATCAAAGGCGCCGCGGTAGGTGATGGAGTTATCGATAAAGGAATTCGGATCGGTTACACTGATGCGACCGGAAGCGGCCGGGCTGGTCGCCTTCGGGCGCGGATCAAGTAGCGCCGATTGGTGACGATTGATCCCGCGAAGTTGCGGATCGGCCAGGGAGTTGTGGGCGGCCATGTAGGCGGCAAGGGCCACCGAGTCAGCCAGCGTAGGAGCACCGACCAATTTATCCCACGTTGAGCCATTTGCGTAATCCCAGAACAGGTTGCTGTCCATGACCATCTGAGTACCGAGGTAACCCATCGTGGTCGCGGTGCGAGCCTGCACGACGCGTCGAGCATCACTGAAGATGCCGTTGTAGATATATCCACCCGTCGATGAACGCAAGGCGAATGTATAATCATTGTCAGCTACGTCAGCTGAGTTCTTGCCCATGCCGATAAAGGTGACGTTTGACACTGTCGGCCAGTTGAGCGGAGCAATACAGCCTCCCGGTGTGCAGTAATCGCTCTCGAAGCCACGGCTTTCAGCCGAGGGTAAGACGCTGTCCTTAATGTTAAATAAGTACTGCAACGAGCCGCTGTAACCGAAGTCCCAATCGAAGCCATCGTCGTCACAGAATACGGTCGCGAGATAGCGGCAGTTCACAGTGCCTCCAAACCACTCGTAACCGTCATCGAAGTTCTGAAGGGCCTCAATATATTCTATTTTGGTACCACGGCCGAGACCACCCATGGTGAGACCATTGATCTCTTTGCCCGGCTCAACGGCTATGCCGCCATGACGAAGCGACACAAAGCGGAAGACTCCTGTGTTGTCGTTGTCATCTGGGGTAGCGCCACCACCGAATGTCGCATACGGCTGGATCGGGTCGAGACCTTCCATGAGCGAAGTACCCGTGGCGGTGCGAACGGTAGCCTTGCCCATCAAGATCACCGAACCCCAGAGCCCACGCGACGTGCCATCAAGCGGGAGATCATTAGGATCGTCAACATCGTCTGCCTCGGCGGTGAAAATAATCGGGCAGTCACTTGTGCCGCTGGCGAGGATCTTTGCTCCCTTGGCGACCACCAAAGCGGAAGCGTCAAGAAGATCGCCGGGCAGTCCTTTGACTACTGTGCCTGCGCCGATGGTTATCACTTCGCCCGAGTCCACGATGACCTTATTGTCAAGATAGTAGAGGGTCCCGGCGTTGAGAGCTGTAAATGAGCCGATGTCAGCGGAAGTTAGCGTATCAACGAAATCCTTCTGATCAGTTTCGCAATCGCAGGCCTGAGCGGCTTGGCAATTGATCAGGAATCCGTTGAAATCGGTCGCCGACCAGTTGCAGAGCCACGGGTCGGTGTTGGGATCAAACCCACCACGATAGGCAACCGGCTTGATGAAATTGTTCGGATCAACAAACGCCTTGAATCCCGAAAGAGCCGGCGAACCAACGCCGGGACGGGGGTCGAGGGTACCGACCGGGTGACGGGTAATCCCATTCAACATCGGATTGGCAATCGAGTTATTGGCAGACATATAGGCCGCCAGTGCCGTGGTATCTGCCAGAGTCGGGGCGCCAACCAGACCGGTCCAAGTGGAACCGTTGGCATAGTCCCAAAACAAGTTGCTGTCCATAACCAACTGAGTACCAAGGTAGCCCATGGTGGTTGCGGTGCGCGCCTGTACCACGCGGCGGGAATCGCTGAAAATGCTGTTGTAAATGTAGCCACCAGTGGAAGAGCGAAGCGCGATTGTGTAGTCATTGTCGGCAATGTCAACCGAGCTTTTGCCCATGCCTATGGCCGTCACGTTTGATACAGTTGGCCAGTCGAGCGGAGCCACACAACCGCCGGGAGTGCAATAGTCGCACTCGAAATTACGGCTCTCAGCGGATGGCAGGGTGCTGTCTTTGAGGTTGAAAAGGAACTGCAAAGATCCCTTGAAACCGAAGTCCCAGTCAAAGCCGTCATCATCGCAAAAGACGGTCGCCAGATGGCGGCAGTTCACCGTACCGCCGAACCACTCGAAACCATCGTCGAAATTCTGAAACACTTCTACATATTCAATTTTGGTTCCACGACCAACACCACCCATGGTGAGGCCGTTGATTTCCTTGCCAGTCTCGACGGCAATTCCGCCGTGACGAAGCGATACATATCGGATGACACCGGAATTGTCATCGTCGTTCGGGGTCGCACCACCGCCGAATGACGCGTACGGCGCGATCGGGTCAAGTCCTTCCATCAGTGACGTGCCAGTGGCCGTGCGGACAGTGGCGTACCCCATTACGATGAGACCGCCCCAAAGACCGCGGCTCGTCGCGTCGATTGTCAGATCATTGGGATCGTCGACATCATCGCCATCGGCTGTGAAGATGATCGGGCGGTTCTTGGTGCCTTCGGCGTGAATTTTGCCACCTTTGGCGATGACCAGCGCAGAGGCATCAAGAAGGTCGCCGGGAAGCCCTTTGATAATTGTGCCGGCTTCGATATACAGAACATCGCCGGAATCTACGATTACTTTTTTATCAAGACGGTAGACGGTGTCGGCCGACCAGTAGGTCACACCGACAATATCAGCGCTCGTCTTGATGACGTGCGGCTTGCCGGCTTCCGACACCTGGCCAAAAGCGACCAGAGGCGTAAGACACAGCAACGCCGTGAGCATAAATTTTCTAAGCATGAATTCCTCCCGTTTGTATTGGGATTGTTAGTTTTATCATTTGCGTTCTGAACCGCTCCCTCACAAGTGCAAGAGATAGACATTTTTTTTGCAGATATTCGTTCTCCTCTTTCATGTGATTTTCCTGATTTCGTCCTTCCAAAAAACTGGTGTCGCCCTTCGACTGAATTGGCTCTCGATCGACCGGCAACTTTTACACGCGCACAGTAGCTCTTGCTACCGGTCGAAGGGTGCGAATTTGCTATTTGAGTTTCATCAAAGGACTATTCGATTTGAATTAGAAATTTGGATGGACCAAGCAAGACTCTTCAGCCACCAACGCAAAACAAAAAAAGATCCGCACCCGATTGGGTGCGGATCAGAAGTTAATCGGTGATAACTAGTTAGGTCTGTGTGTCGGTCACAATTCCATAGACAGGCCGAGTCCAAACGTGCGGCCCACTCCATACGAATGTTGCGTGTATTCCTGCCCTAGAAATTCCATCGCGAACTGATTTCGGGAATTACTAAGATTCTTGGCTGAAACCTTGAACTTCAGAGTTTTGTAGAGGCGTTGGCTTGCCGTGAAATCGATAGTGGTCCGAGGGAGTTCGTAAATGTCGGGAAGTTCCGCTCGAGATACGGACGACAGTCTCTTACCGAATCGATTCACCATCAAATTAATGGTAGTGCCGCTCTTCCCGCTGGAATAGCCAACATCAAGGTTGAATACGTAAGGCGACTGTCCCCACATCTGACGATGATCCGAGGCACCTGGATCAGAAACCTTCTGAGTACTGAGTTCAAGGTCGGACAAGTCAATTCGCGATTCAATCAAGCTAAAATTGCCGCCGATATTGAAGTTCCTCAGGAAGTATCGGAGACGATCAAGACTCAGTCGCCACTCGAGTTCTAGGCCATAAATATCGGCTTTATCAACATTTTGGTATTGCACATTGTTCTTGTCATCTATGATGACTTGTTCAATCGGATTCTTAAGGTGTTTGCCAAACAGACTGAGCGCGAGTATCTCACCGGGGCGAGTAAACCACTCCCAACGCAAATCGACGTTTTGTATTTTGGTCATTTCGAGATTTGGGTTGCCAATCTCCCAATGGCCGGTGGTTAAGTCGACGCTAGAAAACAGAGCCAGTTCGCGCAACGTCGGACGGGCAAGTGTCTTCGTATATGCGGCACGCACATTCATCTTATCCGACACTTTGTAGATTATGTTGACTGAGGGCAACCAATCGTGCTCGCTTATCAGGTCCCGTCGATTGTTGTCTGAGGTATCGAGGATTTGATCCAGCCACATCTCCGTCGTTTCGTATCGATAGCCGCCGACAAACGTAACTTGTGCGAGTAGCGGCACTTCGAACATGCCGTAACCAGCCGTGATATCCTGTTTTGCGTCATAATTGTGTCGAAGAGCGTACGCCGTGGCCACCACCCACACCGGACCGAAAACATTGTTTGCAACCGTATCAGGATTTAGCCAACCAACATTTTCAGGAGCCAAGAATTCATCTGGGTCGCCATTGTATTGCCCTACTCCGTAACTTGACACGATAAAATGCCGCTCTCGAAAATTTCGCGTTTTATGCAAGGCGTAGGCGCCGAATTTGAATTTACTTGGCAGTTCGCTCCACTGTTTGAACGGCAGTGAAATGTCCGCCCGGCTCTCACGATTATCTTCGTTGAGCGTCCGGAAATAGCGCTGGGGCTGAACATGCCCCACGTTATAACTGGTATCGGCTCCTTCAATCCGCTCGACGTCGCTAAAAACTCGATGGTCGGGTTCATTCTGCCTGGAGCCTGACAATGTGAACTTCCAGTCGAGTCGCGCTGCCAGCGGTAATCCCGCATGCTCACCTTTGATTTGGGCCGAATTCAACCTGCGTTCTGTGTAGAGAATTGCGCGGGCTCGGTAATTTTGTGTAGGTTCCGATGCTTCGTCGCGCTCATATCCCTGGTCAATCTTTGTTACGGCCTCTCCACTTCGATTGTAAACCCATGTCAGCCCCAGTTTATGGTTCTTAGCCAAAAGGACACTTGAATTCAGAAGGCCGCCCCAAAGCACTTCATCCTTTGATCGTGCTTCCTTGTAAGAATATACACTTGTAAGTGTTGGGTCACCCAGCTGATAAATGTAACTGGCAGCCTTGCCATCGCCGTAAGACGACAAATTCCGAGAGTAATTTAAACTGGACATAACTCCGACTGGTGCACCAAAAAGCCTGAGGTT
>JBGAWZ010000313.1:0-3299 GCA_044227335.1 Candidatus Zixiibacteriota bacterium
TATGTTTACGTCGAACTTTGAACTGAAATACCCGCTCGTCGAACGGCAGATCTACGCCGTGCTCTTTTTCGACGCCGGTAATTCGTGGCTGGTCCGCGACGACATTTTCAAGAAGCTGTATAAGAGCTGGGGATTCGGTGTACGCGTGGCCGTTCCCGGAATCGGCACGCTTGGCTTTGATTTCGGTAAGCCAATTGATACGCGCGGTGATCAGGGACGCGGTTTCCATACTCATTTCAGGGCAGGAACCGCCTTTAAGTAAGTCAGAAGAAATTCTATCATAGGGAGATTTGTTATGTTCAGCATCAAACAAGTAGTCCGTCTGGCGATGGCCGCCACGCTGATGATGGTCGGCCCATCGATTTTCGGCCAGGTGTCGAAAATAGGATTCATCAACGACGAAACGATTAAAACCAAGTATCCGCCTTTCCTGCGCGCTCAGGAACAATTCGAAACCGAACGCAAGGCCTGGGACAAAGAGACACAGGACAAAAACGACGAACTGAACGCCCTTCTGGAAGATTACAACAACCAGAAGATTGTGCTGTCCGACGAGAAGAAAAAAGAGCGCGAAGCGACCATCCGCACCAAGAAGGATGCCCTCGACTTTTTCACCCGTCAGATTTATGGACCGAGCGGCACCGCCGAGCGCAAGCAGGCCGAACTGCTTCAGCCGATACTCGACAAAATCACCCAGGCAATTGCGGCGGTGGCTGAAGAAGAAAATTACGACGTCATTTTCACCCTTAACTCCGGGCTGGGATATATCAAGCCCAGTTTCGAAGTGACTGACAAAGTGCTGGCGAAACTTGAAAAGCTCGACCAATAAAATTGCGCTTTCCCTGGCCGACATAGCCGGCCGGGTAGGCGGAGAGATTTAGGGCGACAGTTCGGTTGTCATATCGGGCGTCGCCCCAATTGAGCAGGCCGTGGCCGGCCAGATCAGCTTTGTTGCCAACATCAAGTATCAGCATTTCATTGAAACGACGACCGCCTCGGCGCTCGTGCTGTTGCCAGACGCGCCTTGCTCACGTCTGCCGGTCATTCGCCACCCCAATCCATACCTTACTTTTGCAAAAATTGTAGAGCTGTTTCATCCGGTGACTCGGCGAGTGCCGGCGGGAATTGCTCCGACTGCGGTTGTGGATCCCTCTGCTCAGATAGGGTCAGATGTAGGGGTCGGCCCGCTCGTTCATATCGGCGCGAATGCACAGATCGGTCGAAATACTCAAATCATGGCGTCGGCATATATCGACCACACTGTTTCCGTTGGCGACAATTGCCTCATCTACCCCGGCGTACGGATCATGCACGGCTCCCAGATTGGCAACAACGTCATTTTGCACCCCGGTGTGGTAATTGGCTCTGATGGTTTCGGATTTGCGCCGTCCGAACAAGGACTTCACAAGATCGCGCAGGTGGGGTGGGTGGAAATAAGCGACGATGTCGAGATAGGCGCCAACACCACGGTCGACCGCGGCGCCCTCGGCCCCACCAAAATCGGTCGCGGTACCAAGATCGATAATTTGGTGCAAATCGCGCACAATGTTGAGATCGGCAGGCACTGCATTATTGTCTCGCAGGTGGGCATTTCCGGATCTACCAAACTCGGCGACGGCGTCGTGCTGGCCGGTCAGGTCGGCCTGGTGGGTCATATTGAGATTGGCAACAAAGTATCAGTGGGTGCGCAATCAGGGGTATCAAAGTCAATCCCGGACGGAGAAACCTGGTTTGGCTTCCCCGCCCGGGAGATTCATCAGGCAAGGCGGATAGTGGCCGCCACCGACAAGCTCCCCGAACTGTGGAAGCGGCTACGAAATCTCGAAGACCAATTAGGCAAAGACAAATCAGGTAAGTAGACGGTCTTCGACCTCCGCCATTTTATCCCAGTTTCGTTCCATCTCGCCAACTGATCGCAGGGCCTCTTCTGGTTTTCCTTCTTCAAGCGCCAATCGAATTCGGCACAGAACTCCCCACTGGCGACGGTTAATGACTTTGATCTGCGTCACCATACTTCCTACCGATTGAGTGGCGATGTTCATTTCGGTGACGAGTTCGCGGAGCTGATGATTCCCGCCGACGCGGAGCTTGGTGGCCAGATCGCCCCGCTCTATTTGCTGGAGGCGCTCGATCAATTCGCGTCCCGGCTCGATGCTCTTGGTCACCGGCCAAATAGTGGTTACCGCAAGAGCGGTAATGGCCGCGATGATCGCCGAAATCGCATACGGCAATAGAGTCAGCATCGACGTTTCGATTCGCCCGCCAACGAAATCGGGAGTTGCTCCGGCTATTACTTCGTTGTAGTAATAAATGATGGTCGCCGAGGCGGCGATCGCGCTCAAACTGAGAAACGAGACGGTCCAATATAGTTGGTATTTCTGCCGCTTGGTGAAATACCCCTTCACAGTTGCTACCACTCCGGGCATAGTGCTGTAACTCCTTTCGACTATGACAGAACAGTCGGGCGCCAAGGCGGGCCGGACTATTCGTCTCTCAGTGCATCGGAGCCCGGCAACTGCAAACTTAGTCTTGATTTCGCGCTATCTCTGCGCATGAGATGGACAGACAAAAGGCCCCGTCGCCGGGGCCTTTACGCGATCCTTGTGTGAATTCTGATCAGAAGGGAAGATCGTCGTCGTCGGATCCTCCGCCCCCGCCACCCGACGGTTCCGGCATTGGGGCCGAACCGCCACCACCGCCGCTACCGCCACGGTCTTCAGAGGGACGTCCGCCGAGAAACTGGAAATTGGTCACGACGATTTCCGAGATGTACTTTTTATTCCCTTCTTTGTCGTCGTAACTGCGGTTGTCGATCCGCCCTTCGATATAGACCTGTTTCCCCTTGGAGAGATACTCCTTAAGAATTTCAGCCTGTTTCCCCCACGCGACAATATTGTGCCAGGTGGTCGATTCGTTTTTCTGGCCGTCGGCGCCGGTCCAGCGTTCGCTGGTGGCCAGCGAAAAAGTGGTAACCGCCTTGCCGCTCGGCGTGTATTTCAGTTCCGGGTCCTTCCCCAGATTCCCGATTAGAATAGCTTTGTTAACGCCCATGATATCTCCACTGATATGAGTTTATGCCAAGAAGATAGGATCGGCCAACAGCGCTGTCAAGCGGCCGGGATACCGCTTGCCCCCAAATGTGAAATCGGCTATATACACTCGACTTTCAGGTGGTATATGAGCCAGCATTTTGACCCAGAAAAAGCCCTCCAGACAATCAAACGATTTCTGACCGGAAAACTCAATCAATCGGGTATGTCCGGGTATGTGGTCGGATTGTCCGGCGGAATCGACTCGGC
>JBGAWZ010000314.1:0-3297 GCA_044227335.1 Candidatus Zixiibacteriota bacterium
TGGGCGGAGTCACACCGGAGATAGAAACAGTTCCGGGCAGAGTCGCCACTGCCGCCTGGGCGGACAGGTCGGTCGAATCACTCGCCATGAAAGTGTGATTCCCGGTCGACAGCTGAATGATCGAATTCCACTCAGTGGAAAAGACCGAATCAACAGAAAACCCTGCGCGATCGAATGTCAATGCGGTGCCGTCGAGTTTGACCGTCGCGCCAACGGCCGGCAGAGTATCAGCCTGAAGATCGGCGACTGCTTTGGTCTTGGAAACATTGGGGTCGACTGAAAAAATCCCGGTCAACCGATACAGTGCATTGTTGTTGTCCGGCTTGAGGATCCCGCCGTTGCATCCCCAAAGCGCGGCGATGAGCAGTAAGGAGCCTAGTAAGCCAAGTCCCGGCCTATAGATACGATTCATGTTCATACGCCTATTATCGGCAAATGAGAGCGGAAGGTTCACTCTCCTTATACACCCCGATCGGCACCGGAAACCACTATCGGCCTGCACGAAAAGTGCCCTGAAGGAGTCTTTATTACACCGGCAAGATAGACAAATTTAGTCCCCCCGGCCCCGGAACCCTGGCCGATTCGAGGGGTTCAATAGAGTAGTTCGGCGCCAGCGTGGCAACTTGCTTGACAACAAAAGCGCCGAAACGCCCCGTGCCGATTCCCTCCCCCCCGGTACGGGGTTCTTTTTTTAGGGAAATCCATCGACGGTCAAGCCGCTCCACGCCGGTCGGTTATGGACTTTCGAGGAAATATTTACCCTGGCAATCAGCGTCTATCTTGTTGAATTCCAAGATAATCTGCAACTAATTCGCTCGGCCGACGTTCAACTACTGAAGCAAGTGTCCCCCATTAATTGTTTCGCAAGCCTTGTCTTAGCACTTCAAATCTTGTCAAATCATTGATCTGGTGACGATGGCGCTATCACGCGCCGGAGAACACTACCGTGCAGAGATACGCTTTTGCAATAAGCGTCCTGTCGGAGAAAAGCAAGGAGAGACAGATGAACATCCACGTAGGCAACCTCGCAAAAGAAACCAGTGAGCCGCAACTTCGGGAATCATTCGCCAAGTTCGGCGAAGTGACCAAGGTCAAAATCGTCATGGACAAAGTGACCACCCTCCCGAAGGGATTCGGCTTCGTCGAAATGCCGACTCTTGAACACGCCAACGCGGCTATAGCCGGATTGAACGGCAAGGATTTGGGCGGCAATCTTCTGGCGGTGAGCGAATCACGCAGGGATGAGAACACGCCAACAAACGTAACTGGTACGGCAGCGGTGCCTGTCCCTAAGAAGTAGTACGTAGTACTCCGCTTAGCGGAAAAAGACTTTTGAGTCTTATGTCTGTAAAGAAGGCCCGGCATTGCCGGGCCTTTGCTTTTTTGGGGGGGGCAACATTGAATTCCAAGATTAGATTGCTTTCTGCGAAGGTCCATCCGATTTATCTTTGGAAATGAGCACTTTTCATTCCGATTTGAAGAATAGCGTAATGGCACGCTTCAGTTTTGAAGAACAGATGGCGCAGGTGGGGGCCGACGTAGACCGAGCTTTCAACTGGCTGAAAAAAGGGAATGAGAAGTACGCCCGTAGTGCGTATCTACGTGCTCTTGAACTGATTGACTTCACAATCGCTGACCCCAGGAACAGGGACCGAGCAAGTACAACGATGGAAGTTCGTGAGCGTCTTGTAGATACGTTCGACGGACCGAACCAATCAGGCTCGAAACAGGATACATGGCGGGAGTATTTTGAGCCGTTTGAGCGGGCGTACGCGATGGGGAAGTGAAGAGAAGATGTCGAAACCTCGTCCCCAGACGGCGGATGATCGCACCTTTGGCGCGGCAAAGGTTTTAGACCTACAGGAACTTCAAGAAATCGGCGAGCAGAACGGTCTTACTTCAGAATCATCATTTTCCGTACTGATGATTCGCCATCAACTTCGAGGCGATAGAAGTACACTCCCGAACTCACGTTGATGCCCTTGCTGTCTTGCCCATTCCATGTGACAGAATGTTGGCCGACAGTTAGCCATCTGTCGACTAGTACATTCACAACCTGCCCGACTGTGTTGTATACGACGAGTTTGGTACGCAGAGGACGCATCAGTTCGAACGATATTGTCGTCGAGGGATTGAAGGGGTTGGGGTAATTCTGATACAACGCCCAACCGCTTGGGACGGAATATGGGTCTGGATTTTCAACATCGGTTGGGTCGGAGCGATGATACAAATAGATCGTGTTTCCGACTGTTTGCACGATCTGATCGGAAGTGTCAGTCGCAAGGGCGCGGCACTGCTGAGCCACAATACCTTGTCTGAGCCCGACGACTTTCCCTAATTCCGCGCCGTCAGCGCTACGAAAGTACTTGGTCCCCGACCAAGTGGCTAGTCCAAGAAGTGTTTGTTTGTTGTCTAAAGCGAAGAGGGCGTTTGACAATGGCTGTGGGACATCTTGGGCCCATACGATGTCAGGCGTGTCCGAAACAAACTTCATGCAAAACATCACCCACCCGAACGAATTCGGAGAGTCCAAACTATCGGTCGTGGCCCCATATCTGATAACTACAATTTCGTCGCCCGGTAAGGCCGAAACGAAATCACCGGCTAGGACATGATATTCAGACGATGACGATCGGAAGTAGATCTGAGCACCTGACTGGTCGAAAACAGACAAATCTTCCTTTGCTGTATACCTGTTCACCCAGTAGTCCTGCGAGTTCCGCTCATACCACCAGTGGTCGTTGATGCCCCAAGTAACTACCGCGATTCGGCCACTGCCATCACGATTCAAACAGGTCGAAAACTGTGCACTTGGAACGTGCGGAGGGATGATCCAGTCCGGTGAGCTGTATTTCCAGAGGAACTGGTTGTTATGAAGATCATAGGCACCCACATCGCCAGTATGGTATAAAATAGTTTCGTAATAGCGGCCAGTGTACTGAAAATACTCTGTTAATTGCGACACAATGACATCCTCAAAACCGTCACCGTTTAAGTCCCTCAGAAACATGGTTGCGCCCGGCGCCCCAAGATACCCGCCCCCAATTTCGGGGATGGTGTCAATAATCGAGAATCCTGAATCAACCAGATTGGGCTTGAGCGAAAGTTGCCCCCAATTATCTTTGAGAAGCACTTCCGGTTCAGGATCGCTGTCCCAGTTAACAGTCAATAGCCCACCCAATCCCGGCCCGGTCGGAGGTATGTCGTTTGATAGTAAGGAGTGTTTGGCGAAGGAATACGCGTAATATCGATCCCTGAATATGCCTTGGATTTCGTCAAGACTGTCGCCGTCGAGAT
>JBGAWZ010000315.1:0-5965 GCA_044227335.1 Candidatus Zixiibacteriota bacterium
GTCACCGACGAATTCACTGTCGGGGAGTACACCCTCTTTGCAATTTCACACCTGCTGGATACCGTGAATTTGGTCGCTCTGCTCTTTCCGGGGATTGTTTTGGCGGGTGTGGCACTGGCGTGCTATCGCCAATCGCCGTCGCCTGCCCGTGAACAAAGCAATTGGAGCTTGGCGTTCATTCTCTCTGTTGCGGGTTGTCTCGGAGCCGCTTTTATTTTCTCCCCCGGCCTCGGCATGCCCCGCGACTGGGACCTCTTTGCCCTGGCTGGTGTGCCGCTCACCCTGTTTTGTACTTACATGCGGGTGGCACAAGGTACTCGTCGATCGCTGCAAATTGCCGCCGTCACTGCCCTCCTTGGTGCTCTCTTGCTTTTTCCGCGGGCCGTCGCGATTTCATCTCCCAAAGTGGCGCTTCGGCATGTGGAGGCGTACGCTGAGCTTGATGTCGCCAAGAGTGGGACTCTGCGCTATTTACTGGCTAAATATTACCGCGAGCACGACCGGCAGGCCGATGTTCACCGGGTTGACTCAACCTGGCTTTCGATCGACCCGGATTCGTATCGGATGAATCAGGCGATTGATCGCCGGGTGGAGGGTGACACGGTCGACCTCATCCCTATTTTACGGCGCGCGACCAAGAGAAATCCGCTCAACTGGGCCGCCTGGGGAAATATCGGCGTGCTTGCCCTGCTGAACAAATCATACGACTCTGCATACTATTATCTACAAATCTCCGACGCCCTCAATCCGCACAACGCCTCAACGAATCTCAATCTGGCGTCCTGCCTTTTTCATCTGAAACGGTACGATGAGGCGGAACGCCTAATCGACGAAGCAGTGCGAATTGACCCCAAACAGCTGACAACTTCGCTCCTGATGCTCAAGTGTGATATTTACCGGGAATCAAATCAGCAGGCAAAGTATGTGGCCACTTTCGCCGCTATAGCCTCCAAGCCCGACGCTCCTGACAAATATGTCCGTGGGTGGATTGAGTTACTGTTGGCACAAAAAGCATTTGCCGAGGTCGAGGCGGTGCTCGCCAGCCCCTCAGCCCGCAACCTAGAGCCCTCGTACCTATCGGAACTTCACTACCGGTATCCCAACTTGGCGATTCCGGTAGATCGTCGCTGACTTTGTTTCTTCAGTCCGCCAGCCGTAGCGGCATGACCAGACAGAGATAATCTTCTTTGGAAACAGCCGGGCTGTACACAATTCCAGCGGCGACAGCGCTGGACAACTCAAAGACCGCCTCGCCGCCGTCGAGTTTGCCGAGTATCTCCACGATATATGTCGCGTTGTACCCGATCTCCATTCCTTCGCCGTTGTAGTCACAGTCGAGCGTCTCGCGTCCTTCACCGCCGACATCGGCATTGCTCGTCGAGAGTGACAGTGAACCCTTCTTGAGCGAGAATTTGACTTGGTGAGTCAGCGCATTCGATAGAATCGATACCCGCCGCACAGCGCCGGCCAGTTCCTCTTTGTTGATCACGAGTTTCTTGTCGTTAGTGGCTGGAATCACCTGTTCGAAATTCGGATATGGTCCCTCGATCAAACGCGAGGTGAGAACTGTTTCGCCGATAGTGAAGATGATATTACTCTCGCCAAAAATAATTCCCACTTCAGCCACACCTGATTCCGCGAATTTGGGAATCAAATTCAGCACTTTTGGCGGAATGATTACATCGGCGCTCATACCTTTAAGCTTCGAATTATCCGAAGACATTCTGGCGAGCCGATGGCCATCAGTTGCCACCATCTGCATCCGATCAGCTTTGGTCTGCCACAGCACCCCGTTCAGTGCCGGACGAGTTTCATCCGTCGAGCAGGCAAAAGTTGTTTTACGGATCATCTGAACCAGCTCTTTGGCCGGTACTGGAATCTCTTTTTTGGTATTCACCGCCGGCAGTTTTGGGAAATCTTCCGCCGAGATTGCGGCGATCTTGTACGACCCGTTTGGAATCTTGATTTCCACCCGGGCATTAATCGCTTCAATAGTGATCTCTGATTCCGGAAGTTCCTTGATAATCTCAAAGAGTATTCGCGCCGGCAGGACTGCCGATCCCTTTTTCGTGACTGCACACTCCACAGTTACCGTGATTGAGATATCTAAGTCCGTCGCTGAAATTTTTAGTTTGTTCTCAAGCGCTTCTACGAGAATGTTTGTGAGAATAGGTAAAGTTGATTTGGTTGGCACTACCTGCAAAATCGACTGCAGTCCGGTGGCCAATCGGGATTTCGGAAGAGAAAATTTCATTTGTAGATGCTCCCCACAGTGGGTATCAACAGGTCTGTATTCTTATTCAGTTTGGATATATATAAGAAGTAGTAATAGTAAAGGGTGTGAATTTGTGGACGAGTATGCGCCTGAAGCGCGACTTTGCAGGGTAGAATGATGTCGCACGCGCTCTTAACAGCACAAGAAGACTTCGCCAACAGTCCACAAACGATCTGAGTGCAATTCACAATCAGTGCTACCTTACCCACATAGAA
The DNA here is from genome assembly GCA_044227335.1 of Candidatus Zixiibacteriota bacterium. Classification (GTDB taxonomy): domain Bacteria; phylum Zixibacteria; class MSB-5A5; order GN15; family FEB-12; genus JACRAV01. The sequence goes on from JBGAWZ010000315.1 coordinate 2,491, forward strand.
TTTTGGCAAGTCTCTTTGTCCACGTGTATCCACCGGCTTGTACACAACATATCAATATAAGAGCGCCGCGGAAATCTTGTCAATCTTCTCACGGAGGGTGATATCTCCGGCGATTCTCCGAGAGACTAAATCACATGCATGGATCACGGTCGAGTGATCTCTCCCCCCGAAGGCGTTCCCAATTGCCTTGAGCGAATTGTCTGTCAATGACCGTGACAGATACAGCTCGATCCGGAACTGCTCACTGGTTTGCTTTTGGATCATCTCAATTGTGATATGCCGCTTCTGTGACGAGAAAGTATCAGAAAGTACCTTCTGTGTCATCTCAAGGTCAATTGGGACCTTCTTAACGGATGAGTACGCCAACAGGCGAATCAAGGCGCCTTCCAGCTCGCGGATGTTGGAAGTCACCCGGTCGGCGATATACGTCAGCACTTCGTCAGGCAGTTCCGTTCCCTCGACTGAGAGCTTTTTGAGCAAGATTGCGGTCCGGTTCTCCAGATCGGGAGCCTGAAGATCGGTCACCAATCCCCAACTGAATCGGGACAGTAGCCGTTCTTCCAGCCCCTTGATCTCTTTGGGCGGACGGTCGGACGTGAGAATGATCTGTTTTCCGGAATGGTAGAGCGCATTAAAGGTGTGAAAGAACTGCTCCTGAGTCGATTCTTTGCCGGTGAAGAATTGAATGTCGTCGATGATCAGCACATCCACATCGCGGTACATCTTGGTGAAATCCGAAATCGACCGGTCAGCAATAGCGTCAATAAAGTCGGATGTGAATTTCTCCGAAGTGGCATACATCACCCGCTTGTTCGGGAAAAACTCCACGATCTTGTGCCCAATCGCCTGCACAATATGGGTCTTTCCAAGTCCCGTGCCGCCGTAGATATACAGCGGATTGTACTTGGTCATCCCCGGACCCTCGGCCACCGCCGACGAGGCGGCGAAGGCGAATTGATTGAAATCGCCTACAACCAGCGAATCAAACGTGTATCGCGGGCTGAGATTGTGATTGACGGGCGCTGGAGATGCACTCGCCGGCGTCGCGTATGCGGCTTCTGATGTCGGCAAAGCGCCGTCGAGCGCCAGCCGGGTCTGATCTCCGTTGTCACTCCCGCTGGAAATGACATACAGGATATCGTAGCGTTTGCCGAGCACCTCGCGAAAGGCCTCTTCGATATACTCGCGAAAATGCCCTTCGATCCAATCGGCGACAAACTGATTAGCCACCGCGACCTTAAACGTCCCGTTGTCGGTCGCTTCACCGCGCGTGGCGGCGATCCAGGTATCATACGACTGTTTTTTCAGCCGCTTCTTGATGTACTCTTTGCAGTCAATCCATGCCTGCGAGTTCGGTATTCCATTGTTCACTGGTGTTTCCCCCACCAAAGATTTATTCACAGCATCCACACTTTCTAATTCACTCTGCCGCACATGCATCCACAGTGTGCGACACGATCTGCCGACAAGTTTCCCACACAGATTTCCACAAATTCGCCAATCTGGCCAACTCGATAAACCAGTGAAATTGAGCGGGATAGCAATTCGTCGTGCGAGGATACCCACACGTTGTCAACAGACCGCTTCGTTATCTTTAACATGTGCATTGTTATCCCTCGGTGAACAAAGCGTCAAGTCGACCTGTGGAAAAAACCCGATGAATTCCGAACCGCTTGTCCGGTTGTACATTAGCCACACAAAAAAATCGCCGCCCTGTATGGCGGCGATTTGTCCACATCTGTTTTTATCGACAGGCGAGCAATACTCGCATACACGACAAAAGGTTACCCTTACTCCATCGCCAAAAGCTTCCGTCCGATCGCGGCGAAAACCTCCATCTGCTGATCTGTACCGTCGATCGCCACTGGTCGGCCGGTGTCGGCGCCCTCGCGAATGGAACTCTCCAGCGGAATTTCACCAAGAAACGGCACATTCAGCCGCTCAGCCAATCGTTTGCCGCCGTCGCGACCAAATATGTAGTCACGTTTTCCATTGGATTCGTAATACGACATATTCTCAACTACACCAATCACCTGCAATTTGGTCTTCTCGGCCAATTTGGCGACTCGTCCGGCGACATGCGTTGCGGTCGCCTGCGGTGTGGTTACGACCAACAGCTCCGCCGATGGTATCGCTTGCGCGATAGTCAACGTGACATCCCCCGTTCCCGGGGGCAGATCCAGAAAGAGAAAATCCAGATCATCCCACATGACATCGCTTAAGAACTGATTGACCGCCTTGTGAAGCATCGGCCCGCGCCAGATCACCGGATCGTCCTCGTTGACGAAAAATCCCATCGAGACTACTTGCAGATTGTCGCCTTTACGGAGCGGCACAATCTTGTCATCGATAATCGTTGGCTGGCCGGTCACACCGAGCATCCGCGGAACTGAAAAACCATACACGTCCGCGTCAAGCAATCCGACATTTTTCCCCATCTTCGCCAGCGCCACCGCGAGATTTGTGGTCACAGTCGACTTCCCAACTCCGCCCTTCCCCGATGACACCGCGATAAACCGCTTGGCGAAATTGACAATACTCACCGGCTCGCGTCCTTCAACCGGCGCATGTCCCAGCTTTTGCCGAAGGCGCATTCTCTGTTCGTCGGACATCACGTCGAACTCGACTTTGACCGATTCGACTCCCGGGATCAAACTCACACCATTGCGAACATCCGATGTGATTTTCTCCTTGAGCGGACATCCCGGCACAGTCAGAGTGATCCCGACTCGCACATTTCCACCCACGACATCCACAAACCGAACCATATCCAGCTCGGTCAGCGGCTTTTTCAGCTCCGGATCGTTGATCCCGGAGAGTATATGAAGCACTTGTTCTTTAGTTGGCATATCAGCTCTTTTCAGTTCGATTTATCGAAATTGAGGTCGGCCAGGGTGACATCGCGAAAAGTATCCTCCAGCGATTTCTGCGCCTTGTCATACACCGCCTGAAGTTTGCAATTCGGCAGGTGCTGACATTGATAAATGCAGGCCTGGCATTCGTACATGGTCATTTTCCCCTGGGTCGCCTCGATAATTTCTAAAAGCGTGATTTCTTTGGGCGCACGGTTGAGGCGCAATCCGCCGCCGAATCCGCGCGAGGTAACCACCAGCGCCGCCCGCGACAGTTCGGAAACGATCTGCGGAAGGTACTTGGGGGGGATCTGCTGACGATTGGCAATGACGGTGGCGGTGGTGAGGGTGGAGCCGTTGTGGTGAGCGATCTCCCACATAGCTCTGATGGCGTACTCAGTCTTTTTTGTTAACATACTGATATTATACACAGTTGTCCGGAATAGGCAAGTGGTTGCTGGCGGAACTTTGGCCTGCGCATTTTTGAACATGGGCAAAGAAATCCGCTTGCCCGAACATGGTCAGACTTATAGATTTGCTCCTAATGGTTTGACACGGGTCTCTCGCGGGGTTGTATATCTGTCAATTCCAACTGCGGGGCCCCTCGACCATTAGGGAGGTAT
>JBGAWZ010000316.1:0-5491 GCA_044227335.1 Candidatus Zixiibacteriota bacterium
ATCACTGGCCCACTCCGGTCGAACCCTTTCAATCAGCGGGCGGAGTCGAATATCAGCAGTGGAAGGAGAGGGGAGTTACGCTGTATAAGAAGGTGTATGGCGACAATGCCGACCGCCTCCAAAGCAGGGTCAACTCCTACGCTCCGGAAATATTCGATTGGATGATTGCCGAGGGATACGGCAAAGTGCTCTCGCGCCCGGGACTGGGGATAGTTGAGCGAGAGCTAGCGGTGGTGTCGGCGCTGATTATGGAGAACCGGCCGAAACAACTCATGTCCCACTTACGGGGCGCACTGCTGGTCGGCGCGACCAACGACCAGATCACGGCAGTGATTGGCGATCTTGAGTCACTCGCTCCGGTCGGCTCAGCGGTAGCCAGACACCTTTTGGAACAGCTTGGTGTGCGCCTGTGAAACTCTGGAAGAAAATACTTCTCTCGCTGGTTGCGTTGAGTCTTTTGGTAATCGGCGCCGGATGGGTCTATCTCTTTCCTATGAGGGGGCTCGAGTCGATTGTCAATCGCAAGCTCAATTCGCTCCTGGCCAAGCGGAGCGGCTTCCAGGTCACGATCGGACGGATCGGCGGCGATGTCATCAACGGCATGACCTTTGACTCTGTGGCGGTCACCTACGGCGACTCATCCAACAATTTCGAAACCGCAACGGCAACAAAAGTAACTGTCACGTACGCCATCTCCAATCTCTGGAATCGCGACCTGCGCTTCACTTTGGTTCAGATAGATTCGCTCGATATCCACGTCAAACTTGATTCATCCGGCCGATTCCTCCCCAAGTTTGTCACCACCGAAGGAACACCCGGAGGCGCCTCGGAGCCGCCCGCATTCTACATCGGCACTTTCCTGCTCAACGACGCCTCGCTCAACTATGCCCGCCGCACCGACACGCTCAATTTGTCGCACCTTGGCCTTGCCGCCTCATTTCAGATCGAAAACGGCACCTATGCGCTTGATATCCAGCGGCTGGCACTGCTCTCACAGAAACCGTCGGTTGTTGTCAAAGATGCCGGTGGAAAGCTGACATACGCCAACGGCAATCTGATCTTTGAAAATCTGAAACTCCTCGCCGACAGCAGCACTCTGGAACTGAGCGGCCTAGTCAGTCCAGCCGCTAAGATCGGATCGGTGGAACTGAACGCAATTCAGCTCGATTTGGCGGACCTGAAAAAATTCGGAGGACCGTCACTTACTGGCGTGGTCGACCTCAGCGGACAGGTGGGGCGTGATTCAAGCGGCATCCGAGGGCGTGTTCACGTAGCGGGGAATTTTCTGCAAATGAAACTCAACGATATATCCACGGATTTTCGCTTTGCCGATAATGTATTGTTCCTCGATAGCGTTACCGGCACCTGGTTTGATTCCTGTGACGTCGCGGCACGCGCCGAACTTGATTTCGGCGCCACACCCGAGCGATATAAGGCAAATATTGAGATTTCGCATTTCAATCTCAAACGTATGGTCCCCAAATCGTTCAGCTCAGATTTGAGCGGCACTATCGCGCTTGAGGGATCGGGCCTTCGCAACAAAGATCTGTTGCTTGATCTGGATGTCGCGGTGGCCAATTCGACTTTTGACGTTTATCCAATCGAAGAAGCGCATGGGAAACTTAATGTCACCGTCGACTCGATCAGTTTTATTGATAACTTTGCGGTCCGCTACGAAGAAAATTGGCTTACCGCAACCGGCAAAGTAGAATACAATGGAGACATGTCGCTTGCGGTCACCGGCGAGATTGCGCGGCTTGACCGGTACACCGGCGACTTCTTCATTAAAGAACCGGCCGGGCGTTGCCGCCTGAGTGGTTCAATTGTCGGAAAGACTTCCGATCCTTCCGTCAACGGCCGCTTTTCATCCGATTCACTTTGGCTCTATGACCTGTTTTCTACCGACGTCCGTTCAGAGCTTTTCATTGATCACTTTTTCACTCGACCGTCCGGACTCGTGTCCTGCCGATTCGATTCCGGCACGGCGTGGGGTATCCCGTACGATTCGATCGTCGCGATCATGCGTATCGATTCTGGGCATGTCCTGATCGACAGCCTATTCACTGAAAACTCCTACTCGGCAATTTCTGCCCGAGGCGATCTCTGGTACGAACCGTACCCGTCGCAACTCCGTCTCGATTCGCTGAGCTGGACCCTGTTTAGCCAGCGCTTTACAAATGCCCGACCGGTTGCAGTGGAAATCGACAGCGCTGGATACCATATCAAGGCAGGCACACTCTCTGACGGCCGCGGCCGGTTTGGCCTTACCGGGCGTATCAACTATGATGAATCGATCTCAACCAGTATTGACCTTCACAACGCCCAGCTGGAGCCGTGGGTGCATCTCTTCAGAGACGATTTTCCTGTCACTGCCGTCGCTTCGTGCACTGTCGACTTGCAAGGCAATCTGGATCACCCGCAGTTTGCCGCACACGGCACGCTCGATTCGCTGACCTACAAAGAACTGGGCCTTGGGAATGTCGGTTTTGGTGTCCGATACGATGATCGCAAGATGACAATCGACTCGGTCGTGGTCAGGTCAAATCCCGGCATTTATCGCGCCGAGGGCACTCTCTATGCTGATCTCGCCCTGACCAAGCGCCCGATCGAGCGTCTACCGAAGCTACCTATGTCGCTGGCGGTTTCGATGCAGGACACCGTGTTCAATCTCGTCTACATGTTCCTGCCGTCAGTCGAAGATTTGGAAGGAAAATTCCAGGCGGCATTCAATTTAACCGGCACACCGGCCGAGCCGCATTTGGATGGCCACGCATGGATAACCAACGGCCGACTTAAGTACTTTGATCTGCGAGACACGATTCGCACCGACTCGGCGGAGGTCACCATGACCGACAATCAAATCTCGCTCGATAAGGTGACATTGTATGTGCGTGACTACCGAAAGGGGAACTCAAAAAACGGTGAGAAAGGTGATAAGCGAAAAGATGTCTCGTACGCGATTCTCGATGGTGGTCTCATAGTAAAATCGCTGGATTCGTTGTACTACGACATCGATGTCTCGCTTCCCAAGGAGTTTCCGTTCAGATATGAACTCGACGACATTCAGGGAGTGGTTGAGGGTGAACTGCACATCGAGGGAGACAAATCTCCCAAAGTCACTACTCGCCCCGGTGAGGCGCTACGTCTTATCTCGATGCGTTACCAGGCTGAATTCGCCAGAGCCGGGGAAGGATCGCCGCTTATGCAGTCGCTCAATACGGGCGATTCGTGGGATATGGATATCAATTTCGATATCCCGTCGAACTACTGGATTAAAAACTCGCGAACATGGCAACTACCGGTTTGTCGGCGACATGACTTTCCTGCGCGGCAAAGGATTTCTCTTCGACAAGACATTTCGAATCGAATCCGGGAGCGGCGTGACTTTTGAAGATATCGAATATCTGAATCCGCGGCTGGACATTACTGCCTCCACTCGCATACCCGGACAGCGCCGTGAAAATGACTCCACGCGCGAGGATATCGAACTGTGCGTGCATGTCACCGGTACACTTGAACAGCCGCAGATTGATCCCTGCCACGGTTCGGCCTTTAGCTCCGGAGACATACTGCCGTTGATCGTTGCCAACTATTACTCGTCAGATACTGCGGCCGCCTCGGGTCAATTTGCCAGTCGGGCCCTCGATTACTTGTCACGACCACTGTCGCAGGCCGGTGAGCGGGGACTGCGCCGCCTGGGAATAGGTGTCGAAACCTTTGAAATCGATCCCGGATCGAGCGGTGAACTCGATCCTTCGAAGTCAAAGTACACGCTCGGAATCTCGCCTTGGCAAAGAGTCTATCTTGTTGGAAATTACTCGGGGCTTACGAACAAGGCGGCCTTTGGATTTGAGTATCGATTGAACAAGTCATTCCTTCTCGAAGGTCGCCGTGACGAATACGACCTGTATCACCTCAATCTCCAACTGCACGGAGAGTGGTAGGGGATGGTGAAGACAGAAATCTTAGTCACAACCACGCACGACAGCGCATTAGGACGCCGTGTCTTTGCTATTTGGCTGGGGATAGCTCTGTTCCTGATTTCGACAGATGCAACAGCCGTCGACCGCGAGTTTCTCCGCTGGGCGGGGCAAAATCCGATTATCGATTCAATTCACATCGAAGGCAACCGGGCCATCGAATCATCCGAAATTCGCAAACAACTCTACTCGCGTAGCCGAAGTGTCTTTCAGGCCCTCTCGGCCAACCGGCGAAGCCGAGTGCAAAAAGAGACAATCAACCGCGACACCCTCGAAGTCAAATACCTGTACTACTTGTCGGGCTACCTTGGAGTCCGAGTGCGCGAATCGATTGAGAAGATTCCCGGCAAATCCAGTGCGCTGATTAGAGTGGCCATCGACGAAGGTCGTCAATTCCGCTACGCCGACAAGTCTCTTTCCGGTTCGTTCCCCGATTCTCTCGGGAGTAACCTGCACAATATCGCCCAACAGCTCAAGCCCGGCAAACCGGCCAACCCGCTCGAAATAAAGAGCGTGGTCTTCGACATGCGCGCCTACCTGGCCAACTCCGGATTTCCATACGCGACGATCGACTATGCGGTCGATACACTGTCCCGAAGCGGCGACGCCCCCATTTCGTTTTCTATCATCTCTGACTCGTTGGTGCGGTTTGGTAAGGTCTCAATCGAGGGTAGCAAGGCCTACCCCGAATACTGCGCACGGCGGGAACTTAAACTCAAAGAAGGCGCGGTCTATCGCCGCGACGACATCCTCAATTCACAGCGCCGTCTCTTTGAGTCCGGATACTACACCACCTTCCAGCTTCGCCAATCGCAAACCAGCGCCGACCGACTCCGCCCCGATTTTGCGCTGGCGGTACGCGAACGCAGAACCAAAGCGGTGACTTTCCGTACGGGCTTGGGACAGTCTACCGTTCGCGACTTGGAATGGACATCCTCTGCCGGTTTTCTCAAACGCAATTTTCTTGGCTCGCGCCGCTACGATGTCAGCGCTTCGTATGGGTTCGGTCTGGGGAGAGATTCGCGTTTGATAACTCATTCATACAGACTAAGCTTTACTGAACCCTGGCTACTTGGGCTTCGTGTGCCGGTCACGATTTCTACTCAGTGGGATCCGACCCTGCGCGACCCGGTGCAGGATTTCAAGCGCGCGGCGCTGAGTGTCTCGGCACAGACTAGCTCCAATATCGGACAGTCAATGAAGGCCACGCTCGGATTTGAATACGTCGGTGTGAAACTGACCAATCTCACCGGCCAGATCGCTGATTCGCTCGGCGGATCGACCTCCGACGCCAGTCGCCGAAAACTCTCGTTTGGTTTTCGTCGAGACTCGCGTGATTCCATTTTTGTCCCGCGCCGTGGATCGCTCACCCGAATCAACATTCAGTATTATGGAGGCATTTTAGGCGGCGACGGCAACTTTGTGAAAATTCAGCCGGAGTGGTCAAGCTATCAAGTAGTGTGGCCGGGGTGGATTTCCGCCACCCGGCTCAAAGGCGGATGGGCGCACCA
>JBGAWZ010000317.1:0-3271 GCA_044227335.1 Candidatus Zixiibacteriota bacterium
GCGTGCATTCCACCGGCAGTCACAAAAGTCTGTTCGGGTGAAGACAAGTAGCTGATTTTATTCTTGGTGCGCGCTTTATTTAGAATCGCCTCTCGAAGCGGCTTGATTCCGGCCGAGGGAGCATAGTGAGTCAAATTATCTTTCAGCGCCTTGGCCATGGCTTCCTTGACATGATCGGGTGTATCGAATCCGGGGTCCCCCGATTCCAGACGGAGCGGATCAGGCATCTGGAGCAAACGGTCGCGAACTGTAACAATTCCTTCGAAGACAACTTTTGGCAAAAGCGTGTTCATGGGCACTCCCGGTCGAGGTCTATTGGTTAGTTGACAGGCGGGCGGTGACACAATCTCCCGACGGTCATGCCAGAATAGAGCGGTTTAGTCCACGACGCAATTGTTTTGTGCGGCCATCGCAAACAAGAATTGTAGCTGCCCAACCAAATCAATAGCAAGGCGATACGGCGAGGTGTTCAAGCAACAGTCGAAGACGTGTTCTGGTGTCGACGGGTCCGTCCCAACTCTCTTGGCTGGATCCGCCAAATACCAAGGATCAAGACCAGCGGAATAACCGCAAATGCAAGGTAGATTTGAGAAAGTCCGAACCCAAACCAGCGATTTAGAATAGCCACCACGTACGTTCCAAATCCAGTACCGGCCAATACCGTTGCCACCATTACTCCCGACACAAACTGCGAGTGATGGGCTGGCAATTGTGCCGAGAGGCCGAGAAGCGCGGGGTATACCGCGGCGCATCCCAGGCCCGCTAAGAGGTATCCGACAATTTGTATCTCTCCGCTTTTGAAAAAGGCAATTATCAGAAACGCGGCGATCATAACAATTGGCGATGCCGTTGCGATTAATTTCCCACGTGACGAAGCGACGGTCGAAAAAGCCAGCCGGCCTGACATCACTGCCAACCAAAATCCCGTGAGTACCAACCCGGCTGGCGCCAGGCCGATATCGCCTTCTTCATGCAAATAAATCACACACCAGTTGCTGAAAGTCGCCTCGGCCACTCCGTATACGAGCGCGAGTGTTCCGAGAAGAACAATTGTTTTCCGTTCGGCGACTGATAGTACCAATGATTCGACGCCTGCTTCGGTCGTCCGTAGCCGACCTGTTGGCTCCGCAATGAATATCAAAGTGAATGCACCGAGGCCGACGATTAAAGGCGCGATCCACCAATGGTCGATAAAAATGCTCGCGCTCACCAATAGCGGCGAGGTCGCCAGTCCCAAGCCGAGCATGGTGTGGAGGAGCGTCAGCCCGCTTCGTGGGTTGTCTTCCCAGGCGCCGGCCGCACTTACATTGGCAATAGAAATTCCAAGGCCAATTCCGACTCCCATCAACAGACTCGAAAGTAATGTCAGAAGGTACGGTGCCGCAGTTGTAACCGAGAAGAGCTGTATTGTAACTAACGCTACCATTGCCAGTCCGGTCGAAAATAACCCGGCCTGCGACAGCCGGGAATGTCGAAAGTTTTTTCGTAAGCGGGGGGAGAGGAGCGCCCCTGCAATCGCGCTGAGTGTCTGCACAACAAAGACCGATCCAAACTGCGTGCTGGTAAATCCAAGTCCACCGGCGTCAGTGAGAATATTCCCGCAGGCAGGATATGTCGCCGCCGCTGATCCGGTCAAGAATCCGGTAATCAGTATTTGAGATCGGGATGGCGAGAGGAGCTGAGTGGAATCAATTGATAGCTGAGAAGGCATCGGCCGAATGTACCACGCCCCGGACGATAATTTCAATACTCAATTGAACAGAAAAGAAAATTCAGCTTACAGCGCCGGGTCGAGTTCGAGTTTGAACCAGGTCAAGCCCCACGTAAGCGTGAGAAACGCTTTGACATCGAGCGGCCAGCCGCCGCCGATAAAGTAAATGTACGCGACGAGTGATCCGCCGAAAAACAAATTGTATATCCCCTGCCGGATCCGATAGAAACACAAATGCATCGCCCCCATCACTACAAACAGTACTACCAGAGCTGGCGCGGCCAACATCACCATCCATTGCCAAATGTCCAACGACTTAAACGGATTGGGGATCGGTGAGTCATTGGGGTAGTAAACCACACAAAGGATATGCCCGATCGCGAAGAAGAAGGCCAGTGCAATGTGCAGGACGGCGTCGGTATCGTCATGTTTGAGCGAACGCATAGCCGCCATCACAAAGAAAATGATCCCCGCGACAAAAACAACTTGGTGAATCTGGGCGCTCTTGGCGAAAATGTCGGTCAACGAATCTAACACCGTGGCATCTCCTTGATAGAAGACAAAGAAAACGGCATGCCAAGCGCCCGAACTCGCAATCCGAAAGTGTAAGCTGTTGCCATGCAGTTGATTGCGTCGCGAGCGTCAATTGGTTTGGCCAATCGTGGTAATATTGGGTCGGTATTTTGTCGGCAAACAATTGCACCAGTCTCGACCTGGGGGAGGCCGGCCGTAGACCGGGACAATCTTTTATCTTGTTATTGGAAAGACAGCTACGTACATTGCTCCCACAAAATTGGTGTCCTGTACTGCTTTTACGACGGCTGGTTTATCCCCACATCACTAAAGGCGGAACTGGTGCCGCCGCGCAATTGTGCGCAAGAACAAGTTCATCTGGCACAGACCCAGGGGCTAGCAAGCTTCACGGTGCCGGGTGGACAAGATCGGAGAATCGTATGAAGATCTATGTGGGCAACCTGCCGTTTGACACGTCAGAGGACCAACTGCGTCAGGCCTTTGAGGCCTTCGGGCAGGTATCGGAAGTGAACATTGTCATGGACCGCGAGACCGGCCGTCCGCGCGGGTTCGCGTTTGTCGAAATGTCGACCGCCAGCGAGGCGAGTGCGGCAATAACTGGCCTGAACGGTCAGGATTTCAACGGCAGAAGCCTCAATGTAAACGAAGCTCGCCCGCGGCCTGAAGGCGGCGGTGGCGGCGGATCTCGTGGCGGCGGCGGCGGCCGTCGCGGCGGCGGCGGTGGCCGTGGCGGCGGCGGTGGACGCGGTGGTAGCGGCGGCGGCGGTGGTCGTCGCGGCGGCTGGTGATCCGCGCCTCCAATTAGTTTTTTGAAATCACGCCGAGGGGAGAGCGGAATCCCGAACTCCCCTCGGATTTTGTTTGCAACAGTATCATCAGATAATTGCTCGCCAGTTATTTGGGAGAGTTATGCCACCAGTTCCTCCGCACACAGTCAGCCCAAGTCCGCAACCCCAGTCTCTTCAAAAAGACCTCGCTCCGTATCAAAAATCCGACCGCGCCAGAAGTATCTGGCAACTTTGCAAC
>JBGAWZ010000318.1:0-3267 GCA_044227335.1 Candidatus Zixiibacteriota bacterium
AGTCACCGACGATTCGTTTCATCAGCAAGAGAAAGCCTTTTGCAGTGCCGGATGCCGCTCGGTCTTTCAAATTCTCGACGGCGCAAATCTCGGTTCATACTACCAGGTCGGCGACAAGGCGGGAACGCGCCCCACGGGAGACGACACAGGTCGGTTTCTGTATCTGGATGATCCGGCGATAACTCCACGACTGCTTGACTACAAAGATTCGTCGCGCGCCCGCGTGACTTTTCTGATTCCCCAGATTCATTGCAGTGCTTGTATCTGGTTACTTGAGCACCTGGGGCGGCTTGAACCCGCAGTGCGGAGGTCAACGGTGGATTTTCTGGCCCGGCGATTAACCGTTGAATATTCGCCCACAGCGACTTCACTTTCCAAAGTTGTCTCGCTCCTTGCGCGGCTGGGGTATGAGCCGGATATCAAACTCGATCGAGTTGATCCGATTCCGGTTAAGAATCCCAATACATCGCTCTATATCAAAATCGGCGTGGCCGGGTTTTCGTTTGCCAATATCATGCTCTTCAGTTTTCCTGAGTACTTGTCGGCCGGGCATATTGGCAATGATACGATCTCAACTTTTTTCCGATACGCGAACCTGTTTCTTTCAATTCCGGTACTGCTGTACTCCGCCCTTGATTTTTTCAATTCCGCAGTTGCAGGATTGCGCCAGCGGCATCTGAATTTAGAATTTCCGATTTCGGTCGGATTGCTTGCGTTATTTGGGCGGAGCTTTTTCGACGTCATCACCAACTCCGGACCGGGGTATTTCGATTCGTTCGCTGGACTGGTGTTGTTCCTGCTGGCGGGAAGACTCTTCCAACGGAAAACCTACCAATGGTTATCGTTTGATCGCGATTACCGGGCGTACTTTCCAATTGCCGTGCGCCGAAAGAGAACTGATCGCGAAGAGACCGTGGCGGTGGGACTAATAGGAGTGGGGGACAGGATCGTTATCCGGAGTCAGGAACTGGTTCCGGCCGACGGAATCCTCCTGGCGGGAGCGGCATCAATTGACTATTCCTTTGTGACCGGGGAGAGCGATCCGCAGTCACTTACGGTTGGAGAGCGAGTGTATGCCGGAGGACGGCAGGTTGGTGGCGCTATTGAAATAGAGGTCATCAAGTCCGTAGAGGAAAGCTACCTCGTGTCACTGTGGTCGGGATCGGCGAAAGCTCAGCCTTCGACCAAGTCAAAGACTGAAAAAGTACTCTCTACGGTTACGGCCGGCGTCGGCAAGTACTTCACACTGGGTGTACTGGTTATCGCAATTCTGACCGTCTGGTGGTGGCTCGGCCACGATCCCTCGAGATGGATACACGCGTTTACATCGGTATTGATCGTCGCCTGCCCGTGCGCGATAGCGCTCTCCGCGCCATTTGTATTCGGTACGACCATGCGGATATTCGGTAATCATAAATTATTCTTGCGGCATCCGGATATTATCGACGCCCTATCACGAATAGACACGATAGTTTTTGACAAAACGGGCACCCTCACGGGCTCAGTTGAAAAGCAGGTTTCGTATGAGGGAATGCCGCTCCGCGAATCTGAACTGTCCGCGATTTGTGCACTTGCGGGGCATTCGACCCACCCCGCGAGTCGGGCAGTGGCCAGTCTTGCGAAATCCGGCTCGACTTGTCTGGTTTCGAACTTTGATGAATTCCCAGGTAGCGGAATCAAGGGCGAAATCGAGGGGCGGATCTATCGGCTGGGCCGGCGGGAGTTTGTAATTAGCGATATTGCCGGAACTTCGCAAGAAGATCCAACGGCACCCACTAATCCAAGCGGAGTGCATGTCTCGATTGATGGAAAGCACTTTGGATGTTTTTCGGTCACTTCGCCATTTCGCGAGGGGCTGGATTTGGAACTGACCCAACTTTCAAAGACGCACGATTTGGCGGTTCTGACCGGCGACAGCGAGCGGGCGAAGTCGGAATTACGGAGGATTTTTGGACCCAAGACAACTTTGGCATTCAATCAACTTCCCCATGACAAACGGAGATTTGTTGATTCGCTGAGAGCCAAAGGAAAGCGCGTTTTGATGATCGGTGACGGCCTCAATGACTCTGGTGCGCTTGGTTCTGCCGATGTCGGTCTGGCGGTGAGCGAGGACACATCGGCGTTTGCCCCCGCGTGTGACGGGATCCTGCACGCCGGGAGTCTATCGCAGTTGAGCCGGTATTTGAAGGCGGCACAGACTGCGCGGCGAATTGTCTATGTCAGCTTTGGGATTTCGCTTATTTACAATATCATCGGGCTGGGCTTTGCGGCGAGCGGTCATTTGTCGCCGCTTGTTTCCGCGGTGCTCATGCCGGTTTCATCAGTCTCGGTAGTCGGATTCGGAACGAGCGCCGCATGGCTCGCCGCACGACGGAAAGGGCTGGCGTGAGATGTCGGTAATTGTCGTGCTCATCGTCGCCTCGGTGCTGGTGGCGGCCGCATTTTTGGCCGCCTTCGTCTGGGCCGTGCGCTCCGGGCAATACGACGACACGACCACACCAGCGCATCGCATTTTGTTTGACGAGCCACCGGCTGGTCCTGATACTCAAAAAGACAATATGTAATCTGTGGAGTACTAATAGATGGCAACAGAAACGATACAGTACGACAACAAAGTGGTGCGCGACTTTTCGGTCGCCGTCCTGGTCTGGGGCGCGGTGGGCATGCTGGTGGGACTCATCGCCGCCATACAATTATTCTGGCCCGCACTCAATTTCGGGCTGGCGATTACGACCTTTTCGCACTTGCGACCGCTACACACTAACGCGGTAATCTTTGCTTTTGTAGGCAACGGCATTTTTATGGGGCTGTACTACTCCCTGCCGCGCCTTTGCAAAGCGCCGATGTGGTCACCTCTATTGTCGAAGATCAACTTCTGGGGGTGGCAGGCGATCATTGTCATGGCCGCGATCAGTCTGCCGCTCGGGTTTACCTCAGGCAAGGAATACGCCGAATTGGAATGGCCGATTGATATTGCAATTGCTCTGGTCTGGATAGCTTTCGGCCTGAACATGTTCGGGACTATTTTCACGCGGCGCGAAAAGCACATGTATGTCGCCACTTGGTTTTACATCGCGACCTGGGTGACGGTGACTGTTCTGCATGTTGTCAACTCCATCGAGATTCCCGTCTCATTCATGAAAAGTTATCCGGTGTATGCGGGCGTGCAGGACGCACTCGTGCAATGGTGGTACGGGCACAACGCGGTCGCGTTTTTCCTGACTACACCATATCTGGGACTGATGTATTACTTCCTGCCCAAGATGG
>JBGAWZ010000319.1:0-3264 GCA_044227335.1 Candidatus Zixiibacteriota bacterium
GTACAAGTCGGTGGTGTCGAGGAAAGGCTGGATGCCGTCGGGGTCGATCGGGAAGACCAGATCGAGGGCATTGCTATAGGCCTCGTCGGAAGTGCGGCCATAGCTCAGGGCGAAGACGAATCCGTGACCCTTAACACGAAAGGGCGAAGCAAAACTAAAGAAGCCAAGTCCGCTGTAGGAGCCTGACTGGGGGGTTTTGAGACCAAGAAATGAGACATCTCCGCGCGACGTGAATTGATCCACGCCAAATGTTAGCGACGTCTTGTCAATTGAGAACAGCCCCGCTGGGTTGAACGTGAGAGCGGCGGCATCATCGCCGGCGGCTATATATGCGCTACCCATGCCGCGAGCGCGCGCGCCGCTACCGCCGATATCAAACACCTGGGGAATTTGAATTGTCGTATCCAATACAACCGGCACCTCAGGATTCTGAGCGTGGGCCAGTCCAGCGATGCAAACAAACAACCCGATAATGACCAACCGTTTCATTCCACCAACTCCTTATCCATTTCACTCGGTGAGCGCTGTACCATTGACGGCGTCGGCGCTCAAAATAGGCAAAAAATATATCCCCCACCTTGTGAGAAGTCAACCGGTTTTCGGCGGATTCCCGGCCTTTCAAGCGCCTGTGGATCAATTAATTAGAAATGTGCCGCAGGAAGGCCGGCAACCAAAAGAATACCCCCGGCAGGAATTGAACCTGCGGCACACGGTTTAGGAAACCGTTGCTCTATCCAACTGAGCTACGGGGGCACGATGATTTCAGGTGAAGACGGACCGTGGTCGGTCGTAAATCGAATTTCACCTATGGAAATCTACATTCCGCCTGAGTGCTCAGCAAGTCCTGCTATTCAGAATCGTAGGAAATTAGATAGTTTACGTTATAGTCTGAGAGGGCTGTTTTAAAGGGTAGAAACGTCAGGCCGATGACAGCCGAGACACCGACAACCGAGCCGCCCAGCTTTTCAACCAGTTTTGCGGCCGCTTTGACCGTGCCACCGGTGGCCAGGAGGTCGTCGACAATGACAACCCTCTCCCCCGGCTTGACGCCGTCGGCGTGCATTTCAAGAGCATCGGTACCGTATTCAAGAGCGTATTCTTCTCTTATGGTCTGGAACGGGAGTTTCTTTGGTTTTCGAGCCGGGATGAATCCCAGACCAAGTCGGTCGGCCAAAGCTCCTCCCAATATGAAGCCGCGAGCCTCGATCCCGACAATAGTCTGGGCATCTCGACGCTGGATGAAGGCCTGCATTTCGCCTAAGGCTTTGTCAAAACCAACCGGATTCTGAAACAAGGTGGTGATGTCGTAGAATCTGATGCCCGGTTTTGGGAAGTCGGGGACTTCGCGAATGTATTTTTTGAGTTCGTCCATGCTGAATCAATGCGTAATTTCCAAAGTACGATACTGTCCGGTTGGATTGCCATACAAAACATCGACAGCGTCGACGCGGGCATTCGCCGGTCCTACTTTTAGGTCAGCGATCAGTTGTTCAAGTGCGGCGGTCTCACCTTCAGCCCAAACTTCGACAGAGCCGTCGGGATTGTTGCGTACCCAGCCGCAGAGCGATGCGGCAGTTGCCCGTTTTTGGCAGTAGTATCGAAATCCCACGCCCTGCACCATCCCTCTGATAACAAGGCGGGCGGCCTTCAAAGTCATACCCGTTCTTGGGCGAGTTTGACTGCCTTTTTTGCGGCTTCGAGGGGGTCATCCATCTGTATGATCTCGTCGCCGAGCTTCCATGCTGAGATGGAGATCACCGGTTTCTCCGCCAAAAGGGCGAAGGCCATTTCGCTGAGCGTGCCGTATTTGCCGGGAAAGGCAACGACGACGTCGGCGGTGCGGACGACCATGATATTGCGGGCTTCGCCAAAGCCGGTAGGGATGACGTAGTCGATATATGGGTTTGCGTCGGCGCGATTGTCGGTGGGCAGGATTCCGATAGTAGTTCCGCCGCCTTCTTTGGCGCCTTGCGCGGCGCCTTCCATGATGCCGCCCATGCCACCGCAAACAAGTACGGCGCCCTGTTCGGCGATGTATTTACCCACAACAGCGGCCATGTCACGGAGTTTTTTGGAGCATTTGCCGGCTCCAATCACGGCGATAATAGGTGTGCGTCCTTTAGCCATGTTGGTCCTCTAAAAAGTGTTACACCAAGGTGTCAATCCCCTTGCAGGACTCGGCAGGAGTACTCAGGCAGGAAAACCAGCGTGTCAACTTCCATCCAAACAAATCGGGGCGACTGGATTTGAACCAGCGACCTCTTAGTCCCGAACCAAGCGCGCTACCAACTGCGCCACGCCCCGAATCAGTTCCCTCAGGGGGCCGTAGTATACCGGATTTAGGTCACGTGTCAACAGTTATCGGCGAGAGGATTTTGGAGAAAAATCGCGACGAAGACGTTCCAGTTCGCGGTGGTCGGTGAAATCGAGTTTCATCGGGCAAATCGATACGATGCCGCGTCTCACGGCATCGAAATCTGAGCCTCGCGAGGAAGTCCAGACCGGTTTTCCGCCGATCCAGTAATAGGAGCGCCCTTTGGGGTCTTTTTTCTGGGTGACGACATCTTTGAATTGGCGGAAGCCCTGCCCCGTGAATTCATACAAGCGATACGATTTGCCGGAGTCGGCAGGAAAATTGATGTTCAAAAAAGTAGACGAATCCAGGCCGAGTTGCGGATGAAGTTTGACAAGGCGCGAGGCGAATCGGGCGGCCAGACGGCAGGACATTCCGGGTTCGTAATTGGCCATCGACATCGCGATAGAGGGAATGCGCAAGATAGCGCCTTCGATGGCGGCGGCGACGGTGCCGGAGTAGGTGACGTCGTCGGCCATGTTGCCGCCGTGATTGATGCCTGAGATAATCATGTCGGGACGGCGGGTTTTGTAGACAACATGCAAAGCGAGCATAACGCAGTCGGTCGGAGTGCCGTCGGTGATGTACCTGTTCTTAGCGATCTGGTGCATACGAAGTGGGCGATTGACGGTTAATGAATGAGAGGAAGCCGACTGCTCGCGATCGGGGGCAACTAGGACAACATCATGGGATTTAGAGAGTTCGCGGAAGAGGGCGTTGATTCCTTCGGCGAAGTAGCCGTCGTCGTTAGTCAGCAGGATTCTTTTGCGCGTGGGCATGGGGCTAAAGTACGACTAGAGGCGGGGCGGGGCAAGTGCACGACGTGAATATCAGATGGTGACAACGCGGCACCCTTCGACAAGCTCAGGGTGACGCCGCTTGTCACGCCCAAATGCGTTTCCAGATTTGAC
>JBGAWZ010000320.1:0-3237 GCA_044227335.1 Candidatus Zixiibacteriota bacterium
GACAGTTTTGTATCCGTCTTTAGCGATTTCATAGTCGTAGTGACCCGGTTTGAGTCGGGCATAAGTAAGATTGCCGGCGCCAATTGTACGACCGTTCAGCGACAAGGTCGCGCCTTCAACATCGGCGTCGAGAAGTAAGCGGGCATTTGGGTCGGCAGAGATCGCTCCGCCGTCTGACTTATCACTGGGTCGGGCCGAAGCAGAGCGGGAGGGAGCGGGGCGTTCTTGAGCCACGACCGGGGTTTGGTGCTGGCTGGCTGTTTGTTCATCGACAGCCTGTGTCAGTGGTTGTTGGGTCGGTTGGCTTTGTTGAGCAAACGCAGGGGAGAGTTTTAAGGTCGTGATTTCCCCGGACACGATGGTAGCATAGTCGGCACTCATGACGCCGCCATTGACGATGCACTCGATTTTGTGTGAGCCACTCTTGATCAGATCGCTGACAAAGAATCCCTGCCCGTTGGTCTTAAACGATTGTCCAAGGTCGGCAATTCGAATGGTCGCTGACTGGGAAAGGGGTTGGCCGGATTGATCGGTGACGAATCCCACCAGACGGCCTTTGCCTGAGATCGACGGAGTCAGGGCTGAGCCAATGAAAAAGAGAAGCACGGCCGCGATAGGAGAGGCCAGCGCAATTACGAATTTGGGGCTGAATCGCTTTTTCCGGAGCAAATAGGGGCGATCATTAATAAGGATTTCGTCCTGATCGTGCAGATCGTTTTGACCGGTGACCTGAATCCAATTGCGATAGAACCAGGCGACGCCCCTGGTCCGTTTTGCCATGCGCGGGCGATTGGGGTCCGCCGGATCGGCGGTGTTGGTAGCATCGTGAGCAACGTGGTGTTGAGTGGGCGTCGGAGCCTCAACTTTTTTCAGCAGGTCACGTTTCTCTCGGTCATTCAGAAATGATTTGCTGTTGCCGTAAAGGTTTTTCGAAATCGACTCGACCTCTTTGTCCGAGAGCCGGGAGATTCCATTTTTGTCGCCGGCGTTAGGTGTGGGTGATGCCGTTGCCTCGACAGGCGTTGCCGGGATTGAATTCGGGTTGGAATTTGATTGCGGGGCGCGCTTATGATTCGCCGGATGAGAATCGGCGTTCGGATTGGTCTGATGCGACGTGATGCTCGCATCGTCCTCGATATCCAGCTCGTGACGTCGCGACTTGCGTCCGGTGCCGCCGACTAGCTCGCGCTCGTCGTCGTGAGCTTCCGTCACTTCAAAGGCGGCATCTTCGTCATGCGCGCCCCTGCTGTCGGCAACGGGCGATAACTTGGCATTGCAGACGGGGCAACGCTCGCCACCGTCAACCACCAGTTCAGTTGTGCAATTTGGACAGGTTCTCAAGACCTTTCCCTCGCTTTCCGTGTCGTGTCAACCTTTTGTGGAGTTATCGGTTACCCTATGGAATTCTTTAAACGCCAACGACGGTCAGACGTCTTTTGGGGGAGAGAATTTTCCTTGGGGAAATGGCTTGACAGTCTTTCCCGGCGACGGGTATATTGGCGGCTACCAATTACCCGCCTTGCAGTTAGAGTCGGGTCGGAGTGAAGGAGGAAGGGACTTGAAAGGCATACATATGCGTTCGATACTGTTGATTTTCGGTACAACTTTGCTGGCGGCGCTGTTTATCGGATGCACCCAGAAAGATGATATTGTAACGCCGGTGTCGCAATCGGTGCTGGCCCTCAATCCACAGAATCTGCCGACTCCGCCATCGGGAATGGTTTACGAATTGTGGATTTCCAAGGAAACGGTACGAGGGACAGATTTTGACCTCGCGCAGGCGGTATCGCTCGGCCGCTTTTCCTATGTATCAAATGACAGCGTTCGGACTTTTCTTGATGCGGCCGGTTCGCCTCGAGATAGCGTATTTAAGTTATCCGGCGATTTCCAGTCGTTTCGTTCGGTCTTTGTCGGGTTGCACAGGACGGCCGATGCGGCCGGAACCGCTCCAGGTGCGATTATGCTGATCGCCTACATACCGAGTTCGACCGACATTCCGATACGGATGGTTTTCCCGCAGGCCGACAGTCTCTGGCAAGCGACGTGCCGGTACAATCTTGAGGGAGTATCCGATAATAACAGGGGAACCAATGATGCCCACGGAGTGTGGTTCAGCAGTTATAGAACGGTGAGTTTCCAGTTTCCCGACACCACCGCCATCGTCATTGATTCATCTGCATTAGATACGATCAAGCCGATCATTTGTACCGGATCAACGGACACATGCAATATAGACTCACTGAAGGCCGAATATCCCTACTCGGTGAGCAATTATCATGTGGAAACAAAGCGGGTCATTTTTCCCAACGACTCCCTCATACTTGGCATTGATTCGTTTATGCATACCGGAGTGAGGTTTACTCTCATTAGGAAGGCCGACTCTTCGTATCCGTATACCAGGCGGAAGCTGACCTATTCGAGCGTTGCCATAACCCCCCGCACACTCGCGCTTGACATTTTCTCACAGGACGAATTCGGTCTACCGATTGTCAGCGAGTGGGGTTGGAAGTATGCCGGATGGGCGCTGACGCCCCATATACTGCCGAGCGCTCAGGTAGGAGCTTTTACTCCGCCTGCATGGCCGTATGAGACGTACAACGGAACCTGGATCGGAGGAGGCAATGGCGGTATGATTCCGACTGGAACGTTTGCCAATATTAATGCTCCGGATGATGCCAATCCGTTTTCGCTGAATGACTACTTGCCGCCGTTTCCGGGAGAGGACTTTCTCAATGCCGGATCGCTTACCGATAGTCTGGGTGTGACGGACGTGAATCTGATGCCCACGTCGAACGGAAATGTAGGATCAATTCTGGTATCGTTGGAGCCGGATAACCGGCTGACTACCAAGACGAACTTCCCGCTGATCGCTTTTGTCGGGAAATTGCCGGTTAGGACCGACTCAATTGGGTTTGCGTCTGTTGCCTTCAACATGATAAACGGGACCTCGACCTTGCTTGGCAATCAGGCATATAGTTTCCCGATCATCACGGTGGATGTCAAAAGATACTGAGCGATCCTTGCACAAAGAGTTCATGACGGCGGGTGGGACCACCCGCCGTTTTTTTTGCTTATGTGTACCGGGCGGCCGGACTCTTTCGGATCAGGGGATGGTGACTAAATCTATGCCTATTTTCTGCAAGAACCCCGGTCGGCGCAGAAATTGCGCATTTTGGTTGGGGGCCGACCTTTTGCGGTTACCGGCAAATAGCGATTGCGGGAAAGGGGGTTGCCACT
>JBGAWZ010000321.1:0-3234 GCA_044227335.1 Candidatus Zixiibacteriota bacterium
CGACAAAGGCCGCTGAGACAATTCAGCGGCTTTTCATCTTAGGGATTCAGTCGGCGCCTAATCAACCGGTTAGTTTCGCCAGCCGGTCTTTCGCGTCTTTGATTTCCAGCAATTGGATATCCGCCCCACCCCAATATTTCAACATTTCCTGATAATACTCGGAAGCCTTCTGACGATTCCCCAGACCTTCTTCTGCTTTCCCGAGATAGTAAACTATGCGAGGGTAGTTAAGGCCCGAGGTACTTCGAAGCGGACCATGCACCAGCGGTTCCAGTTCTGTCTTTCCTTCGGCGTACATGTTTCGTTCAACTCGAAGCATGCCGAGCTCAAGATTATTCCCCGAACTTGGCTGGTTCTGGGCGGCGATAACCTCTTCGTAGCCGCGCATCAGTGCCGCTGAATCAACTTTGCAGACGGCGTCAAAGATGTGTTGGAGGGCGTCGGCCATCGGCCACATCGCGGCTGGGAGCCGTTCTCTGAATTTATTGAGCCGGTCGACCAGCAGTGGTCGCGCCTTGCTCTCATTCTTCACATTTGCGCCAATGAGAGCCATCGGATAGGTCAGTTTCTGAAACACATTTGCGTAGACATCCGCCGCCGCATAGTACGCCGCCGCGGAGTCATCCCATTTGAGCTTATCAAAGATATTGGCCAGCGAAGTCATGGCTGAGAAGATCAGTACACTATCGCCCGACTTCCGCGCGTATCGCAGACTTTCCTGAGCGCTTGAGATCGATTTGTGGAATTGCCCTTTCCAGGTAAAGATATTCGACTCTTCGTCGTAGTAATCTATCAGGTGATACGGATCACTTCCGGCCGATGACTTTTCTTTCGGCAAGAGCGATTCCGCCTTTTCAAGCTGGCCGGTGCGAAGGTAAAGCGAGATAAGAGTCGAATAATTGTCGATGTTGTCCGGTTCCTTCGAAATCGCCTTCTCGATTTCGGCGGCCGCCTCTTGAAATTTGGCCTGGCGGGACAAATATACTGCCAAGGTGCGATGGTTGCGCGCCAATGGAGCAATCGTGACCAATCGTCTCCCCCACTCCTCGGCCTTGGTCCAATTCTGATATTGGCCGCTGAGCTGACCGTACAGCATGACTACGAACTGATACGTGGGATCCAACTGCAACGCGGAATCAAACTGGGCATAGGCACCAACGGTATCTTTGTTCAGCTGTCCCAGAAATATCCCGTACACCGCGCGGACTTCCTTGTCATCGGGATAGTTTGTGACCATTGACTTGAGTTTGGCCGACGCGTCCGCAAGTCGTCGATCCAGCCAAATATTCGCGTATACGTCGACCAGACTCCGTTCGCGAACCGGCAGTCGGTCCTGGAGACTTCGGGCGGTCGCGAAATACGGCATCCCTTTCTGTTGTTTCCCAGAGAAAATCAGCGCCATGCCGATTCGCATGTGCGCAAGCGCGAAGGTCGAGTCAATCCGGAGCGCCTTTTCAAAATCGATAATCGCCGAATCATACTCGCCGTCGCTGAACTTCTTCATCCCCGTGAGGTACTGCTTGTACGCCTCGGGTGACGACGATGTGAGCTGAGTCACACTGGCGCTTGTAGAGGTTGCTGATTCTATTTTTAGTGCGCCGCGTACTTTTTGCGATAGACTGTCGACCAGTTTAAACGGATCGCTTCCCATCACCTTTTCAGCCAACACGATATTCCCCGATCCGATATCTTCGAGCCGGGCATCGATTCGAACCTGATCGCCAAGTTTGAAATAAGCGCCGGACAACAGATTCGACGCCCCCAATTGGAGGGCGGCTGAACGGAGTTCATCGTCGGTCGGATTCTTCCCATTTGATTCAACCGCGTCCATCAATCGTTGACGGCTGATTACTTTGATCGATTTGTTTTCGGCCAGATCCGTCATCAGGATTTCGGGAAGACCGGTCCCCAGCCAGTTTAGCGATGTGTCCTGAGTGCGATTGTCAAAGCTCAGAATGGCGATACCGGTTTCGCCGGCTCGCAGGCCGCCGGATCGCTTGCCGGGGCCATCCCCCTCGATCAACTCGATGATGACTATGAAGAGAAAGAACATGCCGAGAATGGCCAGGGTCATCCCCTTCCAGCTTAGGCTGAATCCGGCGCCTTTGGCTTTTGCCTTTTTTGCGGCATGCTCACGCACTACCGAGACCGTATCGGTCGAACCGCTGTCGTACGACTTGCGCAGATTGCGAAGATCGACGACCAGATCACGGGTGTCCTGATACCGGTCATTGGCATCCTTCTGCAGGCACTTGTCGATGATTCTCTCAAGCTCGGCCGGGATTTCGGCATTGCGAATGTGCGGCGGCTCGGGCGCCGATTCCAGAATCTTGGCAAGTGTCGAAACCTGCGTGCCGCCGTCGAACGGCGACTCGCCGGTTGCCATACGGTAGAGCAATATACCAAATGAAAAAATGTCGGAGCGGGTGTCAACTTGTTCACCGCGGATTTGCTCGGGTGACATATACGAAACAGTGCCGAGTATTTTCCCCGCACGCGTCAGTTCCTGCGAGACAGTGTTGGTGACATCACCGCCGTCCATCTGCACAGGATCAACGGGCTTGGCCAGACCAAAGTCGAGAATTTTCGGCTCCTGATGTTCATCGATCAGGATGTTGTCCGATTTGATGTCGCGATGGACGATCCGTAATTTGTGCGCGGCGGCAAGGCCGGCGCCGATCTTTTCGGCCAGACGAACCACGCCGGGCATATCGATTCGGGAGCTTTTGAGGTAGCCGGTGAGCGACTGACCTTTGATATACTCCATGACTATATACTGAATGGATTTTCCGGTAGCCTTGTCAGTCGCCGAATCGATGTCGTAAATCGCCATGACATTGCTGTGAGAAATCTGGGCGGCAGTTCGCGCTTCGCGAACGAAGCGTTCACGGTGTTCAGGATTGTCAAACATCTCGGCTGAGAGTGTCTTGAGCGCGACCTGTCGGTGTAGTTTCTGGTCTTCGGCCAGATAGACCGCACCCATACCCCCTTGACCCAACTTCTGGATGATCTTGAAATGTCCTAACTGTCTTCCCGGCTCCAGCATCAAGACTCCCTTCTGAGCAGAAGCATAGTGATATCATCTGATCGCGGCGTGTCGGCTACAAATGTCTCGATTTCTTTCATCAGTCGCGAAGTGACATCGCCCAGCGGGTCGCGACGTGCGCTGACGATGAATTTGTCCATCCGGTCGTCGCCAAATTGGGTGTCGGCTCCCTGGGCCTCGGGGACTCC
>JBGAWZ010000322.1:0-3233 GCA_044227335.1 Candidatus Zixiibacteriota bacterium
CCGTCTCGTTAATCCCGGGCGGATTGACCGTTGTGCACTCGCTAATCGGCGTGGCTGTGGGCGGGGGGGTGCTGTACCTGATCGCTCTCGGCGGAGATTTTCTCTTCAAGAAAGAATCGATGGGCGGCGGTGATATCAAAATGGCCGCCATGCTCGGATCATTTTTGGGATGGCAGAAAGTCCTGCTGGTTTTAATGACTTCGGCCGTTGTCGGGCTCGTCGTATCTATCGTGTTGATGGCTTTTTCTAAAGCGCTCCGAAAAGAACGCCTGATTCCATTCGGGCCGTTTCTATCTATCGCCGCGGTGATCGCGGTCGCCTGGGGAGACCAGATCATCAGGTACTATGTCGATAATTTCATGACCCGCCACTAAACGCGGGTAGGGCAGAGGCGTCATGTTCGGTAAAGCCCCGCGCAAATCTTTTCAACACCGTTTTGAATCCGAAGTACATATCGGATTGCTGTTGATAATTTTCGTCCTGCTTTTTGTTGCCTTCTGCTCCAATTTGGTCATCTATCGGTCACGAGTCCGCCTGACCGACGAGTGGAGCTCGCGCCTGGAATCAACCTCGGTGCTTATCGGACGTGAGGTACAGGAGTATTTCCCCGGAGCCGTGCCCGATTCGGCTTTGTCGGCGATTTGCCAGCGCCACGATCTGGTTAATCTCTTTGTAGTCTCGACGGGACCTGAGAATAACTCCGAGGCGGCTAAACGGAAGTGGCTCGCGGCAATCGCCGGAACTGTCCCGCCGGCCCGCATTGCCGATTTTGCAGAAAAGCTCTTCACGGCTGAAATCGGTGAGCTGTCAAAGCAGTCCGACGGTTCGTATTCGCTGATTACCTCACCGGCCTCAGTCAGTCGGTATCCCTGCATGATCATTACTGCGAAAATCCCCGAACTCTCCTATTTCGATCACGCCAGTGAGTGGATTCTGATCCTGACAGCGCTGGCGGTGTTTTTCATCGGTGGCCTCTATTTCTATCTCTCACGGTTTATCTTTGCGCCGTTCCGCAAGATTCGGCAAAAAGCGGAGCAGGCCGGCCGTTCTATCGATCTTGGAAACAACGACGCAGAGGGTGTAGTACTTGAGTACCAAAGGGTCATCGATGACCTCCACGCCAACCAGGAAGAACTGCTCCGGCTTAATGCCGAGATCAAGACACGGGCCGATTCACTGGAACAGTTCAACGAGTATATTCTAAAGTCGACTGAATCGGGCATGCTCACGGTAGACACAAGTGGCCGCGTGTTGGCGATAAACGAGAACGCCATCAGATTGCTGGGATTCTCAGATACAAACATGGCATGTCAACTCTCCACGACTCTGCCGAAAAATCATCCGCTTGAACTGTCGATTAACAAGGCATTAAGAGAACAACAGGCGGCTCCCTACCGGGAAGAAGATTGGTCGGGGAAGACCGTGGGAATCAGCATGTCGTTTGTGAGAAACGAGCAATCCCAAATTGTGGGATTGTGGCTATTGTTATTCGATTTGTCCGAGACTACCGACCTTCGAAAGGAACTCGAAAGCAGGCATCGCCTGTCCGCACTTGGCGAAATGGCGGGAGGATTGGCCCACCAATTACGCAATTCGATGGGGGCCATTTCGGGGTACGCCTCGCTGGTTAAGAAGAGCCTACAAAAGGCAGGCGAACATAGCGAACAGGCGGATTCACTCATCGAAGAAACCCGGCAGGCCAATGAACTCATCAAGCGATTCTTGTCGTTTGCCCGGCCGCTCGAGTTTGAACCAACTGATGTCGTCGTACCTGATTTGGTTTCTGAAATCGTCGCCGCGTTGGCGGTTCGTCCCGATTATGCCAAGACTAGTATCGCGACACAGATCGAGTGTAGCTCTCACTGCCGGGCCAAGATTGACCCGCTGTTGTTCAAACAGGCCTTGTCGAACTTGATAGATAATGCGTCGATTGCCTACGACAATCGAGTTGGTCATATTGTCGTAACAGTATCCAATCCTGCCGGCGACATCGTCATCTCGGTGCGAGATCGGGGGAGAGGTATTCCCGCTGATAAGCTTGACAAGGTCTTTACCCCGTTTTACTCATCGCGCCCCGATGGCACCGGTCTGGGGCTTCCGCTCGCCGCGCGTATTGCCCAAATGCACAATGGACGGCTCACGCTCCAGTCCTCCTCAGGCAACGGAACAACGGCGAATCTCACGATCCCTGCTATTATCGATCGTACGGTGTCTCAATCCGCGCCCGCCGGCGCCGCGGTTTCCTGAAATTTCCGCTTGGTCAATCCCTTATTCCTGTTATATTTGCCCCGCTAATTTAAGCGGAGGATTCATGTACACTGTCTCGGACTTTCGACGCGGCCTGGCCATTATCGTTGACGATCAGCCGTGGTATGTCGTCGATTACTCGCACTTCAAAATGGGACGCGGCCGGGCCAATATCCGGACCAAGCTCAAACACATCAAGACCGGCCAGGTGGTCGAAAAGGTCTTTTCCTCCAACGATTCTTTTCGCCCTCCCGATCTGGAACGCCGGACCATGCAGTTTCTGTATGCGATGGAAGGCGAGTATGTCTTTATGGACACCAAGACATTCGACCAGATACACATCCCGGCGGAGAGTATCGAAGACACCCGCAAGTATCTGATAGACAATCAGGACTACATCATATTGTTTCTGGACAATCTCGCTATCAATATCGACTTGCCTGCCTCAGTAGTTCTGGTCGTTACTGAAACCGAGCCGGCCGTGCGAGGCGACACAGTTTCCAATGTCACCAAGCCGGCCACGCTTCAGACCGGCGCCGAGGTCAAAGTCCCGCTTTTTGTAAAAGTTGGAGACAAAATCAAAGTTGACACCCGCTCCGGCGAATATCTGGAACGCGCCAACTGAAAACACCGCTCAAAGTCATCGGCGTCGACGAATCCGGCAAGGGAGATTTCTTCGGGCCGCTTGTTATTGCGGCACTGTTAGCATCAGATTCCGACAAAGACCGTTTGCGCATGCTCGGCGCCAAAGACTCCAAGACCGTCGCCGACAGCCGCGTGCTGGCGATTGATGTCGAACTGCGCCGCGACTTTACGCATGTCGTGATTGTGATTGACCCTCCCGAATACAACGACCGGTATGAAAAGATCAAGAATCTAAATAAGTTTCTGGCTATGGGCCATGCCGAGGCGATTACGACTCTTCTCGCCAAATCTCCCGCCGATCTGGCAATCTCAGACAAATTCGGCAAGACCGAGCTAATCGA
>JBGAWZ010000323.1:0-3217 GCA_044227335.1 Candidatus Zixiibacteriota bacterium
ATTGAAAACGATTTCCCTCCCTTCCACTGCGGAGCAGAATCTTCAGTGGAGCCCTGATTGCAGGTCGATTTTCTTTCTCGATACTCGAGAAAAGGTATCAAATATCTGGAGCATCGATATCGCGACCGGCGAGTTCAGGCAAGTAACCAAATTCAAATCGGGTGAGATCTCGTCATTCGCCTGGTCGCCTGATTTGAAGAAACTTGCGCTTGGCCGCGGGAACAGTCGCGCCGATTTGGTCCTCTTGAAGCAAGCACAGTAGCTGCAACAATGGCGTCAGGTGAGGGCCGCTAACGCACATAAATGTGCAGTTGACGAAGAAAAACTGAGGCGAAAAGGGGAGGAGTCACATACTTCGCCATTCCCGCTTTCTGGTACCCCACAGCTAGCTGTGGGATCGGTGATACGCATCGCTCACCAAATCGTACACCCTTGGATTCCCGCTTTCGCGGGAATGACAAGGAATCAAGTACGCTCAAATATCATAATACATCTCAAACTCGTACGGCGTCGGGCGGACGCGAATCTCCGCCACCTCTTTGCGTTTGATCTTAATCCAGTTCGTCAGCAAATCCTCAGTGAAGACACCGTCGCGCAGTAAGAAAGTGTTGTCGAGTTCCAAAGCATCAAGGGCGCGATTGAGCGACGGCGGCAATTGGTGAATCCCAGCCAGTTCTTCCGCCGAAAGATCATCCAGATTGCGATCAAGCGGCATTCCCGGGTCGATCTTATTGGCGATGCCGTCAAGCCCCGCCATCAGTTGGGCCGCCATCCCCAGATAGGGATTCATGGTCGCGTCGCCGGGGCGGAACTCAAAGCGCATCGTCTTCGGATCGCGTTGATATCCCGGAATGCGAATACAAGCGGTGCGATTGGCAACGGAGTAAGTACCGGCCACCGGTGCTTCAAATCCCGGCACGAGGCGCTTGAACGAGTTGGTCGAGGGATTGGTGAACGCCAGAATCGCGTCAACATGTTTGAGCACGCCGCCGATATACCAAAGCCCCAACTGCGACATCCGGCCACGACCTTTCTCATCCCAGAAGAGCGAGCCATTTTTGTCGGCGATGTACTGATGGACATGTAATCCCGATCCCGGCTCGTTGAAAAGCGGCTTGGGCATGAATGTTGCAGTCTTTCCCACGCGCAGGCACTGGTTCTTAACGAAGTACTTCACGAGCATCGCCTGATCGGCAACCTTGAGGAGCGTTTGAAATTTGATCTCGATTTCGTGCTGACCCGCTCCGCCGACCTCGTGGTGATGATATTTGAGCCCGACACCGACCTCGGCCAGCATTGCCGAAATCTGCGACCGCAGATTGGCCGATCGATCCCGCGGTGGGGCCGCATGATAGCCACCCTTGTATGGAATCTTGTAGCCCAGATTTTCGTCATCGTGCGAGGGGTCCCAGGCCGCTTCAGCCGATTCGAGTTGATAAAATGCCGCCTGCGGCCCCTGGAAATAATTCACTTTGTCGAAAACGTAGAACTCAAATTCGGGGCCGAGTATCGCAGTCGAATTGGGAACAAGCTTGGCCAGCGCTCTTTCCGCGTCGGCGGCTACTCGGCGCGGGTTGCGCGAGTACGGAGCCACTGTGTCGTGACTTTCCATAATATCGCCGAGCATCGAAATCGTGGGGCGATCCAAAAACGGATCTACAAAGGCGGTCTCCGGGTCGGGGCGCAGGATCATATCGCCACGCTCGATTGAGGAGTAGCCGGGTAAAGAAGAACCGTCGACGCCAACACCATTTTCAAATAGTTCGGGGCCAAGCGCGCTCGCCGGAATTGTTATGTGATGCCAAAATCCGATCAGGTCAGAGAATTTCAGATCGATAAACTCAGCAGAGATTTGTTTACTCAACTGAGCCACTTTGTCCAGATTCACCGGATACTCCTTACTAACTATCCACCTTGTGATAAATTTCACATAATATATCCGGTTTCTGGATTCGGTGCAACTGGAACCTGCCTCAATTTTAGCTGTCTCGCCTCTCCCGTCTACTTATCTTATGTGGTATCTATGGTATCTCTACGCGATCTGGTGGCTGACGATTTGGACCTTGTCCTCATGTGGCGCAATAGCCCAATCGTTAATGAATTTCTCTCCAACCGCCTGAAAACCAAACCTGAGATTACGGCCTGGTTTGAGCGTCTGCGGGAAAACCCAAAAACGTGGCTTAAGCTTATACTCGCCAACGATGTATCAGTCGGGTACGCGGCTGTCGAATCGATTGACGAAAAAAACCGCAAATGCGAATTGGCTGTGGTGGTCGGAGTTCCGGGTCTCTGGGGAACAGGAGTCGGCCGCTTTGTACTACAAGAGATGCTTCGGCACGCCTTTCGAGAACTCAAAATGCATCGCGTGTTTGTTGCGGTTTGCCGCGGCAACCTGCGGTCGGAGAAACTGGTCGGCGGGATGAATTTCCGGCATGAAGGCACCATGCGGGAGTCCCTTCTGATCAACGGCGAATTTGTGGACTTGTTGTGTTATTCCCTTTTGGAAAGCGAATACAAGGAGGATTAGTGACCGTGTTGCGATACGCTCTTTGCTTAACCTCGATGCTCGCGCTGAGTCTATCGGCCTGGGCACAATCGATACCTGCGCGCGGCGACGGTCTTCCTCAAGCCGAATTGATCGATTCGGCCCTCGCTCAGGTCAGCTTGACTCGTGACCAATTCACATTCGACCAGGATGAGATGGCCGGATGGGGTGGCGACACTTGGCGCCTTTCGTACTTCACCATGCTCCACAAGAATCCCTTCAAGCTCCCCAAGTATGCTGATCTCAATGTCGCCCAGATCAAGACTGATATTTCGAATATCACCTCGTTGACAGCCTTCTGCGGTCGCAAAATTGACCAGCCGGTTCGCCGCGGATTAATCGGCGATCCGCTTGAAAAATACACGAAGTTTCCCGACACCGCCCGCCATGTCGATTTGGCCTCCAGTCGGAATCTGCTGACCGGCGATCAGTTCGCCACACTCCGCAAGAAGATCGACTTGATATGGGAAATCGCCGATGACAAAGACTTTGCCTTTGCCAGAGCGGTCGATAAGATCGAAAAGGGAAAAAACCGTAGTCGGCTCATGGAATTTTTCTTAACGGAAAAAGATGACGACCGCGCGTTTGTCGAACAGCTCGCTGAGCAAGTCGACTTCGGCGCAATGACCGCCGGTATCGAAGATGTCGTCGAGGCGGCCCGACGCGCCGCCG
>JBGAWZ010000324.1:0-3204 GCA_044227335.1 Candidatus Zixiibacteriota bacterium
AAAGCAATCGGGCGGCCGCGGCCAATACGGTGATGTCTATCTGCGAATCGAACCAAATGTCCGTGGCGGCGGATTTGAGTTTAACGACGAAATCACCGGCGGCGTAATACCGGGTAAGTATGTCCCGGCGGTTGAAAAGGGAGTGGTCGAGGCGATGGAAATGTAAAAGTCGCACTCTACTACGGCTCGTACCACGATGTCGATTCGTCCGATATGGCCTTTAAAATCGCCGGCCTGATGGCTTTCAAAGAAGGCTTTCTGGACTGCAAGCCGATCCTGCTCGAGCCGATCTTTGCGGTCGAAATTTTGGTTCCCGATGACTACACCGGCGATGTAATGGGCGACCTATCATCGCGCCGTGGGAAAATCTCCGGCATGGACCCCGAGGGCCGTAGCCAACGCATCAAAGCCACCGTTCCGCAATCGGAACTCTATCAATACTCGGTCCAATTGCGGTCGATGACTCAAGGGCAGGGAGTCTACTCAATGGCCTTCTCGCATTACGAAGAAGTCCCTCACGAGACTGCCCAAAAGATCATCGCCGAAGCCAAAGCGGAGAAAGAGCACGAGTCAAAATAACTTGATCGACACCGGGCGATATCACCTCCAGCGGGCCGTCAGACGGCCCGCTTTTTTTTGCTCTCGAGCCAATATCACATTTGGAACTTCAATTGGGGCAAATTCACAATTGTTATTGACCTGTGAACAAATGAGCAGTATGGTCGATATGTACACAAACACAGGGAAAGGTGTGTATGAAACAGCCATTGACCGACCGGCAACGAAAGATATTCGATTTCATAGATCACAAGATATCCTCAAGCGGCCAACCGCCGACCCTTCGGGAGATCGGCGCCAAGTTCGGCATCACGTCTACCAACGGCGTCCGCACACATTTGGACGCGCTAGTCAAGAAGGGGTATCTCAAACGTGAAGGATTTATCTCGCGCGGTCTTGAGCTTACTCGAAAGCTGGCCAGCCCGGTAAGTCGTATACCTCTGGTGGGTCTTGTTCCGGCCGGCAATCCGATCGACGCCGCCGAAAACGTTGAGTCTGAATTCGCGCTCGATAAGACTTTTCTCCCCAGCGGAGAGACCTTCAGCTTGCAGGTCAAAGGCGATTCGATGCAAAATGCCGGGATTCTGGACGGCGACTTCGTGCTGGTTGCCAAACAGGAAACGGCCCACAAAGGGGAGATAGTGGTGGCGATCATCAACGGCGAAGCGACGGTCAAGCGATATTTCCCCGAAGGCAATAGGATTCGTCTCCAACCGGAAAACGACGCTTTTCAGCCAATCATGGTTGACAGAAAATCCGGGGAGTTTCGTCTGGCCGGGCGGGTAGTAGGACTGCTTCGCCGTTTCAAATAATCTGGGGTGGCGCCATACTTGCCGGTGCCCTGTTGACCTTGACGATACCCTGCCGATAACGTATACTCGACCCTCTGAATTGCCGTAAGCCACAGTAGCTCAGATGGTAGAGCAGCTGATTCGTAATCAGCAGGTCAGCGGTTCAATCCCGCTCTGTGGCTCATTTTCACCCGTTGATCCCTAATTCTTTCCAGCCAAGCGCGATCTCTGCGCCCCCGGCCAAACGTTTTGGAGATTCCTCCTAAAGCGAGTATCTTGTTCTGTCGAGTACACACCTGACAGGAGATTTCAATGTTACGACAGCTTGCCGTTACTCTCACCACGTTTTTCGTCTGCGCCGTCTCATCGGCGCGGGGCGCCACCAATGCCGACATTCAAGTGCGAGTCCAATATCAGTCCAAAGCGCAGTGGCTTCAGCTCCAGCAAGGGGGATATGATATCGTCTCCGAGGGACCCCAGTGGCTTGATGTCATTGTCACTCCCGAGCAACTGAGCGCACTTCGCTCGCAGGGAATTTCAGCGGCAGTGACTCATCAGAGCATTTCGGGATTCTACAAGGACCGACTGCAGGGACAATCCGCCTCACCCCAGACTATGGGCGGCTACCTGACTCTCGCCGAGATAAACGCCAAGATCGACTCATTGGTGACATTGTATCCGTCAATAGTTTCTACGAAGGTCAGCTTGGGAAACACCATTGAAGGTCGCCCGATGTGGGCAGTGAAGATCAGCGACAACCCCAATACCGATGAATCCGAACCACGCGTCCTATATACCTCTGCGATCCACGCCCGCGAAGTGATCACCCCCAAAGTTGTTTTCAACTTCATGGATTATCTGGTTGCCAACTATGGTACGGATACGGCCGTATCAAATCTCGTCAATAACCGCGAACTCTGGTTTGTGCCGTGTGTCAATCCCGACGGGTACTTTCAAAACGAAGTGACCAATCCGACCGGGGGCGGACTGTGGCGCAAGAATCGTCGCAACAATGGTGGCGGCATATTCGGTGTTGATCTCAATCGCAATTTTGGACATGCGTGGGGGCATGACAATGTCGGTTCATCACCGAACTCAAACAGCGAGACCTATCGTGGGACAGCGGCGTTTTCTGAGCCGGAAACCCAGAACTTGCGCGACTTTATCTCAGGCAAGGATTTCGATATCACGCTGTACTTCCACTCGTACTCCAATCTGGTTCTTTGGGCCTGGGGTTTTGAAGTTGCTTACACTCCCGACGAGGACATTTTCGCGCAGATGGGAGACTCGATCAGTGCGATGAATGGATATGCCCCGGGTCCCGGCTGGTCGCTCTATCTGGTCAACGGCGACTCTGACGACTGGGGGTATGGCGAACAGACCTCCAAAATGAAGAACTTTGCGTTTACAATTGAAGTTGGGAATAACAACGACGGTTTCTGGCCCCAGTTGAGCCGCATCCCACAATTGGTGAGTGAAAATCTCAACCCTTGCTTGTTTTTGGCCCGCATCGCCGGCAGTCAATACAATCTTCGTGCGCCGGCCCAGCCGACTCTGTCGGTCGCACCGGTTGTAGACTCTGTTGGCTACTCGGTCGAATGGACACTGGTCGACTCAGCCAATCCGGCGCTCACCTACTCGCTTGAGGAACTGACCGGCCCGGCGACAATAACCGATTCTGCCGCCACTCTCGGTAACTGGTCCAACAACGACTTTGCCGTGAGTAGCGCGCGTTCTCACTCAAGTGCGACTTCGTTTTTCTCCGGTTCCGGCAACGGTCTCAACCGAACTATTACGACCAATTTTGCTTATCATGCCGTTGCCAACGACACCATCTCACTCTGGCTCTGGTACA
>JBGAWZ010000325.1:0-3202 GCA_044227335.1 Candidatus Zixiibacteriota bacterium
CGGCGCGCAAATTCAACCGCGATCACTCCGGCCACTCCCTTGTGGAATGACAATAGCGCATGTCGAATGCAATTGAGATACAAATGCCCGTCTTGGGTCCGGGCGCTCAGGTTCGCGGCCAGCGGCCCGAAGAAGTCGTAGCAACCCAGAATGCCGAGAAACGTTCCGACCAGCGCCGCGGCGACTTTTTCGCCGATTTCCGACGGCGGTCCGTTGAGCGACGCCATCGTGATAACAACGCCGAGCACCGCCGCCACAATCCCGAGTCCTGGGAGAGAATCAGCCGTGGATGAAAGTGCCGCCGACGGTTTCAATTCGTCCTCATGGTGAATGTCCAGATCATTGATCATCAGTTCGTCAAGGTCGTGCGGTTGAACTGATCCTGAGATAATTACTCTCATGGTGTCGGCAAAGAACGCCACCGCGTGGTGATTCTTCATGAACTTTGGATACCGTTTGAATATCTCGCTGTCTTTGGGGTGTTCGATATGATTTTCAAGTCCGACCAGACCGTCGCGACGGGCGACATTGAAGACTTCGTACATCATGACCAATAGATCTTGATAATCCTTCTTCCCCATTCCGCTACCAAACGCTCCGGCCACCTGAGTTATGATCTTCTTGATGACTTTGAGCGGGGTTGCGATAAGTAATGCCCCGAGCGCGGCGCCTCCGATGACCAACAATTCCGACGGTTGGTTTAGGGCAAGAAGCTGGCCGCCGTGCATCATGTATCCGCCCAAAACACCGCCGAGTACGACAATGGCGCCGATAAATATGAACATATACTCGCTATCCTTCGCGTCCGGAGAAAGCCGGGTTGTTTACTGTCCTTATGAGTTCAATTTTCGGCAGATTTCAATCTTTCTGAATGTGCCCGCCCAAGCGGACATCGAAAGAGAGAACGCTATTAGCGCGATAGACTTATGTCTGTGCGTATTTTGCACAGAACGTACTTTGGAGATGGCACTTGACAATGGGTTGCGCGCGTGGTTACTTGGCGACCTACATATACCGCGGGGTGGAGCAGTCTGGTAGCTCGTCGGGCTCATAACCCGAAGGTCGTAGGTTCAAATCCTACCCCCGCCACCAAACTTAAACCTCTGTAAGTTAACGACTTCGGAGGTTTCTTTTTTGGGGGGA
Organism: Candidatus Zixiibacteriota bacterium; assembly: GCA_044227335.1. Taxonomy (GTDB): domain Bacteria; phylum Zixibacteria; class MSB-5A5; order GN15; family FEB-12; genus JACRAV01. The sequence goes on from JBGAWZ010000325.1 coordinate 1,144, forward strand.
TTTGCCTCAGAGACCGTATTTTCTAACAGTTTTCTAACAGAATTTCCAAAAACTGAAAAATCCAATCTCTCGGCCGCTTGATTTTGAGTTCCGGGGAAAACGTGTCCGTATCGATCAAGTGTGGTCGTCGCCGAAGCGTGACCAAGTTGATACTGCACGAACTTGATATTCTCCCCATTGGCAATGAGAAGCGTGGCAAATGTGTGCCTCAGGTCATGGAAGCGTATGCGTCTAATTCCGGCTCTTTCCAGTGCCGTCCAGAACTCCCGTTTCACCATATTGTCCGGGTCGATGGGTCGTCCTTCTTCAGTGCAGAAAACCAGTTCGAGCTCCGATTTCGGCGCCAGCAACCGGTGTTGCTCGAGATACGCCTTAAGCGTCACCGACATGATGACCCGCCTGACCGACCTCTTCGACTTCGGAGAGACGAACGTCCCTCTGTAGAGCGAACGCCGGACACTGATGTGAGACGATCGCCAATCGATATCACCCCACTTCAGTCCAAGCAGCTCGCCCCGTCGCATCCCCGTGAGAATTGCGGTAAGGAAAAGCGCATGATACGCCGGACGAACATGTGAAAGAAAGAGCGTGATCTCCTCAGGTTTGAGAAAATCCATCTCTTCCTGCTCCACCCGCGGCCGCTTAATAGCGAACGCCGGATTGTGTCGCATGTACCCCCACAGCACTGCGTGTTTGAACAGTTCCTTCATCGGGACTAGCACGTTGACGACCGATTTTGGACTAAGTCCACTCTTGGAAACCTTCTCCGCAATGAATGCCTGGATATGAGCTCCAGAAATCCGTCTCAGATTTAGGTTTCCGAAGAAGGGAATCAAGTGCAGCCTGAATATGGCAGCATAACTATCGAAAGTTGACTTCTTGACGGAGACTTTCGCATAGTCGGCCAACCACTTCGCAGCAAAGTCCCGAAACAGGATGTCGGGCTCCTCGGGCAGTACGCCCGTGTTGAAGTCGTTCATCCTTTTAGCGAGGACCTTCTCCGCATCTTTCTTGACCGGGCCGACTCTTTCCCATTTCTGTCGATCGCCGATGCGATAGACCGCATAGTAAGTGCCGGATTTCTTGACGATGCTTCCTTGTGCCAAATTGATTTCACCTCCTTTCAGTATGGCATGGTAATGACGTGAATGGTCTAGGAAGACAGCCGACAAAACTCCCGCGAGGGTGTCCGGCGGCGTCTTCAGTGAGCTTGCTGAGTGATCCATTGCCAATAAGGTACTGGCAAGCGGCCATTCAGGTCAATCACCTTCCTAGCCATTCATCACGTGCCTGGCTCTTCCTTCGCCAACCTTCTGGCGGCCAAAAAGGTAACAACTTCGGATTCTTTGAATCGGACGTATTTGCCAATCTTGTAGTGCGGGATGCATTCTGGTCCCTTGAGCCGGGTCCGGTCATAAACCCAGGATATGGGTACCTTTAGTCTCTCTGCCAACTCCTTGATATCGAGCATTCTTTCCATGACCGGTCCTTCTTAGTCTTGACGATTCCCGCGATTCGATTTTAGCGCCCGCATAAACCGACATTCGTCATACCCAACACACTGCAGTAGACTCCTTAAGCTTCCCCCCTCTTTGCAACCATAGACATACTCTTCACCCTCAAAGGCGGATTGTAGAATTGTCTGAGTCTCTTCGTCTTCAAGCGGCTCTTCGTTTTCGGGGTTCCAGACGGCCGTAAGGATGATGGCGGCTTGGTCTCGCTCCAGGCCAAGCCGGCGAAGCTCGGAAGCAATGATGTGTCCTACCCGGTTGCGGCTCCCATTTCGGGTTCCTTGATAGATGGCGTTTCGCACGCAGTCCTTGATGATTGGCACACTAACACTCTGTGATCCTGACACCAGTTGGCCATCACCACCGTTGTCAGCATTGATCTGCTTCCAGAGGTCGGGCAGTTCCCGTTGGATGAGTGCAACCGGATTGATGGATTGAACCGCCTCCAGCACGCCGTAGGGTTCAATTTCTGGCTTAAGGTCCTTGTCCAGGAAGAGGCACCAATTACCGGTCACCTGATGTACTCCGAGCGGTGCCTTCACCAGATT
>JBGAWZ010000326.1:0-3198 GCA_044227335.1 Candidatus Zixiibacteriota bacterium
TATTCCAATTTCATGCTCGCTATGCAACCGATTCCGAAGTGGGTCGAGGACAAGAAACTCGATTCGAGCGAAATTCAAAAGATCAGCGACGCCATGATCACCTACTTCCCCGACCTGGAATCTTTGCGGCCGATCCCCAAAGAGTCGACTTCACTTCCATCCGATAGCTCGTCGATGCCGGTCGATTCCACCAACACAACGCAACCGGTTGACACGAACGCAACCAAGTAGCCGGAGACTGTGTGGATTTGCTACTTGTCATAGCTGTTCTGGTGATCGCCTATCTTCTGGGTGGGATCCCGTTTGGTCTAATCGTCGCGCGCGCCTATGGCGTTAGAGATATCCGATCTCACGGTTCAGGGAATATCGGGGCTACAAACGTCTGGCGCACAGTCGGTCCCAAAGCCGCGCTCTGGGTGTATGTGGGCGATATCGGCAAAGGCATCCTGGCCGTGCTCATCGCAAGGTCGGTAACACAGGATTTCATGGCGACTGATTATCTGCTTGTCCTCACCTCACTCGTTGCGATAGCCGGCCACGTCTTCTCGATCTATCTTTCTTTCAACGGTGGCAAAGGTGTCAACACTGCCCTCGGTGTAATGATCAGCTTGCTCCCCTGGCACGCCCTGGTGGCACTGGCGGTATTCATCATCACCGTCGCCGCCTCAAAGTACATCTCGCTTGGCTCGGTGATCGCCTCGCTCTCGCTCTTTCTCTCGACATTATTTGAAAAGCTTTTTCTCGATCCGAACCGCTCATCCATATACACCCTTCTTACGGCACTCATTATGCTCTTGGTGATCTATACTCACCGTGCAAATCTGGCCCGCATTCGCGCCGGGTCTGAAAACAAGTTCAGTGTGTCGCGGCGGGGGAGAGAGTAAGAAGATGGGCGTTAGAATCGGCATCATCGGAGCTGGCTCATGGGGGATGGCGGTCGCTCGTCTTCTTTCCCTCAACGGTCACTCGGTCACCCTTGTCGAACCCGATCCGCGTGAATACCAAATCTTAGTCGAGCATCGTGGGAATCAGGCGCGACTCCCCAACTTCCGACTGCCTGATTCAATCAAGTTATCCAGCGACGCCCAGTCCGCTATCGCGGTGTCGGATCAACTCGTCCTGGCGATACCGTCGCAATACCTTCGTTCAGTCATAAGTCGCTTATCTTTTCGCGAACACAAACCATCAGTGATTGTCAATCTCGCCAAAGGGCTTGAACTCAAAACACTCAGCCGTATGTCAGCTGTTATCGCGGAAGCTACCTCACTCGGACCTGATCGAATTGTCACGGTCTCCGGCCCTTCTCACGCCGAAGAAGTCCTCCTGGACATGCCGACCACCGTAGTCGCCGCCGGAATCAATCCCGACGCCGTCAGCGCCGTCCAACAATCTTTCAGCGGCAATACTTTTCGCGTTTACGCCTCAGACGATATCAAAGGCGTCGAACTGGGTGGTTCTCTTAAGAATATCATCGCGATCGCGGCTGGTATTGCCGACGGCCGCGGCCTGGGCGACAACACCCGCGGCGCGCTTGTTACTCGAGGGTTGGCCGAAATGTCCCGGCTGGGTCTTGCCGCCGGAGCAAGGCCCGAAACATTTGCCGGTCTGTCGGGCCTTGGTGATCTGGTCACCACGTGCACTTCCCGCCACAGTCGCAATCGCAATGTCGGCGAGCGCATCGGCAGGGGAGAGTCTCTGCAGACGATTCTTAACTCAATGACTATGGTGGCCGAGGGCGTCGACACCGCCCGCGCAGGACGCGAACTGGCCGCCCGTCATAACATCGAAATGCCCATTACAATTGAAGTCTGTCGGGTCTTGTTCGAACAAAAGTCCCCAAGAGAGGCAGTTGCCGACCTGATGGGGCGCTCGCTCAAACCCGAAGTCTGGCTCGAATCTCGGGGATAAACAGGAGATCGTCATGAAAACCAATGGTGACGAAAAACGGTACTATTCCATCAGCGAAGTTTCCCGCATCACGGGACTGGAAGCCTATGTCCTTCGCTACTGGGAAAAGGAATTCCCCGTTCTGCGGCCGCGCAAAAATCGCGGCGGAAATCGCCTCTACACCTCGGGCGATATCGAACTCATCAACCGGATCAATCACCTTCGCAGTCGGGAGAAACTCACCATCGCCGGCGCCCGCACCAAACTGATGATGCGCCGCCCCAGCGAAGAGAAAACCGAGATGACTACTCAGGCGCGCATGCAGACGGTCGTCGGCCTGTTGCGCAAAGAGGTCGAAGACCTGCTCAAACTTTTCCCTTGAGTTCGCGCCGGATTGCGGTAGATTTGCAGTGCCGAGGCGCGAACAGCGCCCAACAAATTGTCGGAGCGTAGCGCAGTTGGCTAGCGCACTCGCTTGGGGTGCGAGAGGTCGGCCGTTCGAATCGGCTCGCTCCGACCATTTTTTTTTAAAGGCCCGAAAGCCTATGGTCAGCGACCACGACAATCTCCACTCCCTCTCCGCTTTGGTCCTGATTCCTGCTTACAAAGCCGCTCGGTATTTGCCCGACCTGATCCCGCGCCTTCGAACCTATGTCTGCGATGAGAATATTCTGGTCGTCAACGATGGCTCCCCCGACGACACCTCAGAAATACTAGAACGCTTGAAAGTTCGTCATCTAACCCACCCACAAAACAAAGGCAAAGGTGCCGCTCTGAAAACCGGCTTTGACTACGCCATTGAACATGGCTACCGCTCGGTGCTGACCATCGACGCCGACCTCCAGCACCTGCCCGAAGAAGTCCCGCGCTTTCTAGCCCACGACAACGGCGCCACTATCATCATCGGCACTCGCGACATCAACCGCGCCATCATGCCCTTCGACCGCTGGCTGACCAATAATCTCACGTCGCTGATTATCTCCGTATTTTCTACTCAACGTGTCCGCGACTCGCAATCAGGATTCCGCCTGATTCCTGTCTCGGCGCTCCAATCGCTCCAGTTGAAAACTGTCAATTACGACTTCGAGTCCGAAATGCTCTTCAAATCCGGTCGCCTGGGAATTCCCGTGATCGAAGTCCCTATTTCCACCATCTACGAAGGCTCCCATTCCTACATCAACCCGCTCACCGACACTCTTCGCTTCATCCGCCAAATCTGGAAACGCATCTGGGCCTAACGTGTCTGTTGCTTTAATTCGGAGTAGGGCGGGAGCCCCGCGCTCCCGCCTTGTCATAGCGTGCCAAGCATTT
>JBGAWZ010000327.1:0-3179 GCA_044227335.1 Candidatus Zixiibacteriota bacterium
TTTCTGCAGGTTCCGCTGGGGGCCCGCCCAGCCGCCATGGGCGGAGCGTATATCGGCGTTTCCGATGACGCCTCCGGAATCATGTACAATCCCGCCGGACTAGCCGGCATACCATATCGCGAGTTCACATCATCGTACCGGATGATGAAACTCGACCGCAAGCTCGGCTATGCTTCAGCTATTTTCCCCATTCAAGGGATGGCTTCATTGGGCTTCCAATGGATGTATGCCGGATCGGGGAGTGTCGAAGAACGGGATCGCGACGGCGCTCTGGTCGGCCGTGATATCAGTCAAAATACGCACCAGGTCGGGGTGACTTTTGCCAAGCGGTTTGAACCGTGGATTTCTGTCGGCGCCAATTTAAGCTACTTGTTTTCCAAGATGTCGGAACTCACCTCCAACTCGGTCGGTTTCGATTTTGGCGCCATGCTCAATCTAACCGAATTGATCGACCGTGAAAAACGCGACCTGTTCTTTGCACAGGATGCGAAAATCGGCTTTGTAGTGCGCAATATCACCAAGCAACTTCGCTGGAACAGTGAGAAATATCTAAAGAAATATTCTACCGACGGTACCGGGTTTACCCAGACCGACAAATTCCCGATCGAGGCCGGCTTCGGGGCATCCTCGCGGTTTTTAAGCCGCAAGCTTCTCGTCGCGGCTGATGCGACAAAAAACGAAAAACAGTCGTTTAAGGGTCGATTCGGAGCCGAATATGAAATTCGTCCCGAGTTTGTCCTGCGCTCGGGATATTCCACTTATGGACTCTCCGCCGGCGCCGGTTTTCAATTCAATATCAACCCCAAACGAACCATCGCAGTAGATTACGCTTTCACTTCCGGCAGAGTGGAAGAAGGCGCTGAACATCTGTTCTCACTCGGATTGCGATTCTAAAGAAGTATGAGACGAACTGCATCAACGATTGTATACGCCCTTTTGGGGACACTCATAATCGGCGCACACGTTTTCGCCCAGGACGGCCTGTCGCTGATGAAAGTAGAGCCGTCGGCGCGGGCCTCGGGAATGGCGGGCGCGTTCGTTTCGATCGGTGGCGATCCGAACTCGACTGCCTACAATCCGGCCGGAGCGATCAGCAAATCAGAGTTTCAGGCGTCGTTCGGTCACAATCAGTACTGGGACAACGCCCGTATCGAAACCGGGTATTTCGCACTAAGATTCTCGCCGAAAGTTTTCTGGCACGGTGGCCTGCGATTCGCGACTATCAGCGATATTCAAGCGCGGCAGATTCCTTCCAGTTCACCGGAGAACCTTTTTGAATCGAGCGACTTTTCGGTCAAGTCCGGGGTAAGTGTTCAACTCCGCCCCAACATTGCATTAGGTGCCTCGATTGGCTGGTTTGTGGAAAAAATTGATGTCTGGCGAGGCTCGGCTTTCAATCTCGATCTCGGGGCTCTTGTGACTCTGCCCCATCAATGGACTGTCGGTGGCGCCGTACAAAATCTCGGTGGAAAATTCAGACTGGAAAATGCCGGAGAAATCGGTTCGCGCGATATTTCGCTTCCGCTCACCTATCGACTGGGCCTTTCGCGCCTGTACAATTCCTATCGCGCCGCCGCCGATCTGGTTGTGCTTGATGACAACGCCCATCTGCATCTGGGCGCCGAGACCCGCCTGCATGAAAAATTCGCGCTCCGCTCGGGGTATATGTTCGGGTACGACACCAAGAATTTCACCGCCGGCGCCGGTTTCTACTTCCGCACGTTATCTCTTGATTACGCGTTCGTTCCTTACTCCGGAGAACTGGGAACGACCCATCTGTTTAACCTTACCTTTATTCCGTAGTATCGAAAGGGCTTTTTCTCATGGCGAAGTATAAGATTGCCTGGTTACCCGGCGATGGCGTCGGCAACGATGTCATGGACGCCGCCAAAATTGTTTTGGACCGGATGAATTTCGACGCCGAGTATATCCACGGCGACATCGGCTGGGAGTGCTGGCGCAACGAGGCCGAACCATTTCCAGTGCGCACCCAGGACCTTCTGCGAAATACCGACTGTGCGCTTTTCGGCGCGATCACCTCTCTCCCCAAAGAAGAAGCCGAGAAAGAGCTCATTCCCGCTCTGCAGGGCAAGGGCCACACCTATCGCTCGCCGATCGTGCGAATGCGCCAGGAATACAATCTCCGCACCAACCTGCGGCCGTGCAAGGCATACCCCGGTAACCCGCTCAACTATAAAGACGGTATCGATATTGTTGTTTTCAGGGAAAACACCGAAGGACTCTATTCCGGGGTTGAATATTTCCCGGTCCCCGACGAACTTCGCGCGACACTCAAAAAGCACAACAAGAACATGGGGCGATTTGATTCTGTTCCAGCCGATCAGATGGCAATCACTTGCCGTATTAATACCGTGACCGGTTCGCGAAATATCGTCCGCGACGCTTTCGAATTGGCGAAACGGGAAGGGCGCAATTCAGTCACCGTTGTCGAAAAACCGAATGTCTTGCGCGAAACCTCGGGCCTGTTTGTCCGCACCGCCCGCCAAGTAGCTAAAGAGTATCCCGGCATTACCATGTACGAGGCAAATATCGATGCCATGTGCATGTGGTTAATCAAAAACCCGCATGACTATTCAGTTATCGTCACTTCCAATATGTTCGGCGACATAATCTCCGATCTGTGCGCACAGTTGGTCGGCGGACTTGGCTTTGCGGCCTCGGGCAACATTGGCGACAAGTACGCGGTCTTTGAACCCACCCACGGTTCCGCGCCGAAATACGCCGGGCAGTACAAAGTCAATCCGATGGCGATGCTTTTGACCTGTAAGCTCATGTTCGACTGGCTGGGGGAGAAGGACAAGGCGGCCAATTTAGAGGGCGCCATCGCGACAGTCATCAAAGAAGGCAAAGTCCGCACTTACGACATGGGCGGTACGAACACTTCCCTTGAGATGGCCCAAGCCGTTGCGGCGAAAGTGTGAGGATGGGATGGCGTCATGCGTCCCCGCGTGACGCTTCACAACTAGAGTAGGTCGGGTTGCGTGTCCCGCGTGAGCGGGACTAGCTACCCGACAATACTGGGAAATTGACCTTAGTGAGAATGTAGGTCGGGTTCCGAAATTCTGCCGCGAAGCGTGCAGAATGAGAAACCCGACATCACCATGTGGATTCGTAAGTCACTGACGCTCCTCGCTTCCGCCCTTCTCACCCTCGGCATC
>JBGAWZ010000328.1:0-3168 GCA_044227335.1 Candidatus Zixiibacteriota bacterium
GTTGGTCACAATACTCGGCCGGCTCCTGCAATCGCTCGGCTACCTAAACCGTCTCGCGTCTGCTTTTCGCGGCTTGTGGGGGGGAGAGCGAACGGCGGCGATGGTTCTGCCACCGGTGGTGGGACTTATGCCGATGCCCGGCGGCGCACTTTTGTCCGCGCCGCTGGTTGGCCAAGCGATGGCCGATCAAAAGTACACTCCCGAATTGCGGACCGCGACCAACTACTGGTTCCGTCATCTGGTCGAATTCTCATGGCCGGTCTATCCCGGAATCATATTGACTGAAGCGATCACTCACGTTCCGATTGGACAAGTAGCCCTTCTGCAACTTCCGCTTGCCCTATCGATGGCGATTCTCGGGTATCTCTTCTTTGGCAGAAAGATCGACATAGGATCGGCCGTACATGTGAAACTCAGTCAAACGCTCCTTGGCTTTGTTGGCGCCATCTGGCCTATAGGTGTGGCGATCAGCATCTACGCAGTCATTCGTTGTGATATGTCGCTGGCGGTTCTGGCGGCGCTGATACTGCTTGTCATTGTCGCGCGGCCTAAAGCCAGTGAGTTATTTGTGGCAGTCAAGGAGGGGACATCCTACAAACTGCTCTTCATGGTCTTTGGGATATTGTCATTTCAGACAGTGCTTGAATTGTCCGGCGCGATCAAATCGATCCCGGCTATGGCGGCCGCGGTGCATCTTCCGCCGGCCGTGGTCATCTTTATCGTCTGTTTCACTGTCGGCATTCTCACTGGCATGACCGCCGCCTTTGTCGGGCTTGGGTACTCACTCCTTGCCGGCTTCATCTATCAACCGGTAATCCACCCGGAATACATGCTCTTGGCCTACGCGTCTGGATATATAGGCATGATGCTCGCTCCCACCCACCTTTGCCTGATCCTGACCAATGACCATTTTGGCTCCGACCTCGGCAAGGTCTACCGGCTGGTCATCCCCGGCATGATCATCATGACCGCCCTCTCGTTTCTCATTTCGTTTTCTCCATGGCCCGGGATTACCGTCCGCTAAGTAATTGCGATACAATCGATTGCGTAAATTGCATGACTTGACGCTTGTGGCCACGCTCCTGCCAGCGATCTTTTTTAGTAACTAACCAGCCGATACCGATTTGGAATGATATTCGCCTTGGAAGAACCCGGAACTTTTCCGGTATTAGAGGGTAGATACTTACAGAAACCCGAAACAGTAGGGAAAGCATGGCCAAGGAAACCGAGAAAGAGATCGATTTTACGCTGATGCGGGCGGTCCAGAACGGCGACATGGTGGCGTTTAACACCCTTGTCGATCGGTACAAAGACCGGCTCATGAATGTCATCGGCCGTATGCTCTCGTCGACGGAAGAAGCCGAGGATATCGTGCAGGAGACTTTCGTGCGCGTCTATCAGCACCGTCAATCGTTCAATTTCCAGCATTGCTTGTCAACCTGGATCTACACGATCGGCCTCAATCTGGCCCGCAACGAACTTCGCAAACGCAGAAAATTCAAATTTTACGATATCACCGATATGACCGGCAACGAAGCCGAGCTTTCGGTCGAAATGAAGATGCCTACCCGCCTGCCGGAAACAATCGACGCCGCGGTCAAGCAGTTGCCGTCCCGGTATCGCGAGGCGTTTATTCTTCGCGATGTCGAAGAGATGCCGTACGAAGAGGTCGCCAAGGTTCTGGATGTGCCGCTGGGCACGGTCAAGTCGCGCGTTAATCGCGCCCGTTTGATGCTACGAGATTTGCTATCGCCAAAGATGGAGGAATACAATGCACTGTCGAAGAGTACGCTCTTACCTGTCAGCATTCTCTAACGACGAGCTGACCGGAGCGGTTCTTCGCGAGGTGCGAGAGCACCTGTCGAATTGCCGTGAGTGTCGTAGCGAGGAGGCGGTCTACCGCACGGTTCGGCTGGCAACCAAACAGTTGCCGAGCCGTCATCTGAGCGCAGATTTCAACGCTCGCATCCTTGACCGGGTGGCCAAAGAGCGATTTGCCGAAACCCGCAACAAGGCGTATCTGCCGAAAGCGGCGCCGAGTATTGTGTGGCGACGTCTGGTACCGGTGCTTTCATCGGCGGCGGTTATTGCCCTGGTTGCCATCGGTGTTGCCCAGTTCAAAACTGGCAATGGTACCAATTCGGCCGGTCAGACTGCGACGATCGAGGTCGGCCAGAACAATGACTATCTGACTGTTCAACCCCTCGCCCGCGATTGGTCGCTTGACAATCATCTCGCTCAGACTGATCGCATCTCGAATCTGACTACCTCGATGACGCAACCGTTTGACCGGTCGGCCTCGCTGGCTGGTTCCCGAAGCGCCACCAACGGCGTCTGGGTGCGCGATCCGCGCCTACCGGGCATGATCTTCCTCTATCGGGTTCGTCCGGTTGTACGTACCAACAACTCAAATGCAGTCAACGCCTCGTATAAGGAGAGCGACAAGGTATATTGATCATGACTCTTGAATCACGAGCGGCCGCCCGAAAGAAGCTCTTCGTCATCTTTCTGGCGGCCGTTCTTGCCCCCGCAGTATCCGCTGACGACTCGCCCCTTGCGCAAGTTTCAGCCGGCATGCACGACCTGATCTACCGGTTGTCGCGCTCAGTCGTCTCCGTCGAGGCCACTCGATCTGTCTCCGGCCTGCTTCCCGGATTCCCCGGCCAGATTGTACAGTCTAACTCCAGCACGGGACTGATCTGCGACAGCGCCGGCCACATTCTGGTCAGCGCCTCTTCTGTTATCGGGTTTGATCAAATTCAGGTCGCCGGCGAGGATCGCTCTCTGCCCGGTCGAATTGTCGCGATCGACTACCAGAGCGGCATGGCATTGCTATCAACCTCGATGCCCGTCGGTCACCCGGTTGCCGAAATGACAAGCCGCGGCGGGTGTGCCGGCCAGATGATCCTCTCGTTGGCCAGCGTCGGAGGATCGCGCGCCTCGCCATCCATCGGGTTTTGCGCCGGATGTCGAACCGACGGACTCCTGCAATTTTCACTCGCCGCTTCTCCGTCGAGCGTGGGAGGGGGAATATTCGATCTATCCGGGCGATTGCTCGGTGTGATCATAGGGCAACCTGACAATCCTGCGTCGCAAACCGCCGCCCTCGCCGCCCACAAGCTTCCCGAAATCATCAACTATCTGCTTGAAAAGGGAACTCGCTGGGCC
>JBGAWZ010000329.1:0-3163 GCA_044227335.1 Candidatus Zixiibacteriota bacterium
AGACTGCGTTAACTACCCGTACTGATTACAAGATTTCGACCAGGGGAGAGTTTCTTGAAAATAATCTGACTTTCCCGGTCACCGAAGACAAGTCCGAGGAACTTCGCCTCACCCGAAATGGGAAGAAGCTTGAGGGGTACTACACGCGAAACGGCGCACAAGTATCGCAGATAATAGAGTGGCCGAGGGGGTACCAGGCCCTCGATGGCAACTTTGTCGATCAACTGGAAATTTATCTGGCCACCCGGGATCTGACAGAGGGTGCGTTGATAAGCGACACGCTCTTCGTCCCGCAACTTCTCAGTTTCACAGCGGTTCGAGCGCAGATTGGTGGAGTGGAGTGGCGCGAATTGTGGAAGGGGCAGTTTGATACGGTCATCGGCGTGCATTTTACCGAACCGCAACAGATGTCGGCCTTCATGACGCTAGACCACCGATTAATCCGGGTCGATTTCCCCGGCCAGCAGTATCGGGTCTTTCAGGATGTCGTCCAACAGGCGCCGTCGGCTACAAGCCAACCGGCTCCTCAGACACAAAAACCAAAGCTCGGAACTGTTGGGATTATTACTCTGGCTATTGATTACCTCGCCTATGCCGTATTCGCGGCACTGGTTCTTTTGGTGGTGGCGACTGGGGCGTTTCGATGGTCGGATTCGTATGTTGGACTTCTGTTCGGCGCGATTGTTTTTGGATTGGTACTGATCACACAAATCCCCGCCCAGAAGTATGTGGTAGCTAATTTGCTGTTGCCCGGACTGCGGCATGGGGAGAGTTTGTACTTTTTGGGAATCCTGCCGGCGTTAGTTGGCGGAGTATTACAGGAACTGCTCAAGTTACTCGGGATTTTTGCCGTGCAGTATCACCGTCAGACACCGGCGACCAAGCTCATCTACATCGGAGCGTTTGTCGGCGCGGCTTTCGGAATAGCCGAGGCAATCTACATTACTCAGCCGGTACCGATTGGATCATGGGTGATTTTTGAGCGGGTGACCAAAATTGCTTTCCATATCGCCTCCGGGGCTTTGCTCGCGGTCGCGCTTGAGTCGATCAACGAGAAGAAGTATTTGATTATTGGCGGAACAATGCTGGCTAATACAGCCATTTTCTATCTGCCCGTATTTGCCCAACAGGCGGCAGTTTCTCCCGGTGCCCTTCATTTCTGGATGGCGGCAATCACGATAATCGCGCTTGTTGCGGCGATTTTCATCACCAAGAAATTCCGTCCACTCCACCGCCCTACGGCCCCGCCCGCGGATACTGTTTAATCTTGACCATGTGCTACCCGCGCGCTACTGTTGCCCGTCGGAATAGAGAGAAATGAGTTTCTTGCCCCATGAATCATCACTGAAACACTGACCTGCTATGTCCAACCAGACAGTCTACGTCGGGATAGACATCGGCGGCACCAACATCAAGTACGGCCTAGTTGACCCGAAAGGAAAAGTTCTCTTTAGGGAACAGCGCCCGACTATGGCAGACAAGGGCGCCGACCCGCTGATGCATCTGGTGGCCAATTTGTCGGAGGGACTTCTGTATCATGCCGCCGAAGAAGATTATGATGTTCGCTGGCTCGGAGTCGGCACTCCGGGGGCGGTGGAAGCAAAGACCGGTAAAGTAATCGGTGTATCGCCGAACATTTCCGGATGGAAGGGAATGGAGATCGGTCAGATTCTTAAAGACCGACTGAACCTTCCAGTGCTGGTCGACAATGATGTGAACGCGATGGCTCTGGCGGAATCCAAATTTGGCGCGGCGATTGGTTACAAGTCGGTTTTGTGCGTCGCAGTAGGGACAGGAGTCGGCGGTGGGATCATACTCGATGGTCGGCTTTGGCGGGGTGCAACTCACTCGGCGGGTGAAATTGGCCACATCACGATAAACCCGAACGGCCCGCCTTGTAAGTGTGGCGCCAAGGGATGCGTGGAGGCCTACTGTAACTCACAGGCAATAATCAGACGAGCTAGTGACAAGCTAATTAATGGGTTAACGCCTGTATTTGAAGAGGTGCTTGAGGGCCCGCTTTCGACGCTCACCATCAAGAAGCTCTTCGCCGCCGCCCGCAAAGGGGATTCAATCGCGATCGAAGTAATTCAGGAATCCGCCGATTATTTAGCAATTGGGATTGCCAACGCGGTGAATATTCTCAATCCAGAGATAGTAGTGATTGGTGGAGGGGTCGCTGACGGTGGCTCCGGGTTTGTTGAAGCGGTAGCCGCTGAGGTCCGTAAGAAAACGGTGGGCCCTTCGGGCACCGAACTTCGGATCACCAAGGCGACACTTGGCAATGACGCCGGTTTTATCGGCGCGAGCATTCTGGGAGAAGTGAGGTCAATTGAGTAATCAGGAAACTGCCGACCGTCAACAGAGCCGTCCGATCACATTTACGCTCGCCCTCTGGTGGGGGTATGTCTTGTCGGCAATGTATATCTTGTATGGCGGTGTGAGCATTGTGCTCGCTTTTCTTGATCGGAACTTCAAAGATATGAAAGCGCCGGTGCTGTTTGTTCTGATTGGAATACTAGTGCTGGTTTTTGCCTATGCCTTCCGGGATCGCAAGATGTACGGTTGGTACGGACTACTGGTTGTCAATTGTGCGGTAATTCTACTCTCGATCTTTACACTCAAGTTATACGGGGCGGTTGCGATTCTCGTTCTGGCGGCAGGTGCGGTCGCGGCGATATTCTCCGGCTCGACCCGTGAGTGCTTTCCGACGCGCCGGTAAATTCGGGTTGACATCGCTTCAAAATCCGGTAGATTGGCCCCCTGATTTCAAATATCTGATAATGGCGCCCTAGCTCAGTTGGTAGAGCAACGGACTGAAAATCCGTGTGTCCGCAGTTCAATTCTGCGGGGCGCCATTTTTCTTTTCCCAAAATACGACGCCACGGTCTTGTCATTCAATTTATAGGTGAAGAGAGAATCTGACCGCCGGATGACCGTCAATCGTGGAAGGCAGAATCGATACGGCGGTGGTGCGCCGATTTGATCGGTGCGCCAGTTTCAGCGAAACATATGTGCCAAGCAGTCCGCCGGCGATGACGTCGCTCAAATAGTGCCTGCCCTCCTGCAGTCTCGATAGCCCGACATATCCAGCAATGGCAAAGGCGCCGATGCCCCAGGTTTCTCCAAAATGCGCGTATACGGCTCCGGCGGTGGCGAAAGC
>JBGAWZ010000330.1:0-3162 GCA_044227335.1 Candidatus Zixiibacteriota bacterium
TGGGAATACCTTTGCATTTGTGAGTCAGCAGCGTCTTGGCATCCGGGCCGAGCAGTGATTCGATTTGCTTAATATTGAGTGTCATCCTTTACCTCCACTGTATGGACAAAAAACACTATGCGAGTTCATTTCACTATCTCAACAGAGACATCGAAGTTATCGACTGATTCAAAAAATAATGAAAGCGACATTCCACTCCAAGATTAAATCATTTCAGGAACTGCGCTCGATGACGACTATGGCCGTTGCGAGCTTGTCGGTGTGGCTCATAGACAGATGCAAGGCATAGCCGGTGACGCCTTCGACAGAGATCCCGGGAACGCCATCAGGCGACTGACTTATCGCGATATCGTGCCAGCGTACGATGCGAATACCGACCTGCGAAAGGGCCTTGAAGGCGGCTTCCTTGGCGGCGAAGCGAACTGCCAGCGACGGAAATGGATTCAGTTTGGCAGTACAGAAGGCGATCTCGCCGGGAGTGAACACGCGTGCGAGAAACGCATCGCCGTGTTTTTGATGGGCGAGTTTCATGCGATCGATGTCGAGTAGATCGATGCCGATTCCGGCGATGGCGCCGGGCAAATTCGGGGACATGTAGAACATATATGAGAGTGAAGGCGATCGGGCAAGGGATATGTTGGGGAGGTGCTAATCGGTGACAGCGCCCTCACCCTACCCTCTCCCAGAGGGAGAGGGAAAACCGTAAGCCGGGTAGCTGTATGAAATATCGGGGGGATTGAGGGGCAATGAGTTGCAGGGAACGGTGTGAGAGTTTCAAATTCCATGCCCGCTTGAACTATAATCGTGTCCGTGCAGAAAAGGGTATTGTCAAAATTGAGATCGGGCGTATATTCTCACAGGTGTTAGAGAGGGGTTTATTTGAAAAATCTCTAACAACTCAATAATGAAGGTTGCCCCCAATTATGGTTGCGCGTCCTGCCGTGACCTCTCCCCTCAAGGATGAGTAGCGGGAGCAAAAAACTGTGGTGGCTCTAAAAGTCCTTTACCGTAACTGGATGAGGAGTTTTTTCAAATCTAAGGCTGATTAAACCCGGCCGCCCCTCTGACACCTATTTTGTAACCGTCCGTCGGGCAGAAGCGAAATAATTGTAGAACCCAATTTCTTCCAAAGGCTGGCGAATTCCGAGAGTGATTTTTTCAATATCAAAGCCGGTGATGTTGGCTTTGGCTCTAATCAACTCGATGAACACGGCAGTTAGTTGAGCTGCTGCCGCAACCACTGAAGCATCCATACTCTTCTCCGCACCCTTGATCACGATGATACCGCCGTTGGCGTCGACAGTGAAGTGTTTGAGCACCGGATAGTGATCCAGCAACTGGCTCCGGGCGATACGCAGGACGTCGGCGATGTCAAAGCGTGAGATCTGTCCCTGAAAATGACCCAAGGCAAGATTGATCGCGCGCGAGAGCACACTGACGTGATCCGGCGTGAAGTGGGGATTGTGCGTGGTGACTGCGCTGGGCTTGCGAATGTTCGATTCCAGGGTTGAGAGCGAGGACTTTAGCACGAGGTTAAGTGTCGTCGTGTTAAGATCGGGTTTGGCGAGTATCAAGAGGGCGAATGAATTACCATTGTGCAGCCACATCCAACCCTTGGTAAAGCGAGCCTTGACTTCCTTGCCGCGTGTGTAGTCGTCGCAGAACTTCACCAGCCGCGTGCAGATAGCGTCGGCTTCGGCTGCGCTGAAACGCGCAGGCAGGAGTTTGTGGAAGAGATTGGCTTCTTTTTCCCACAGCACAACGCCGGAGACGCCCATGACACCGCGGATAGCTTCGATGACTTTTTTCATGCCGCCCTCGCGATCTTCCAAAGTTGAGCCAAAACCTCGCGCTTGCGGACTTTGGCGTCAATCAGCGCCGCCAAGAAGCCGCCCTGGTAGGGAAGAAGCAAGAGGTCGTGGGTGCCGAGATTGAGGACGCAGTCCTCACATTCGCCCATATTGGTTGCGCGCGCCATGTCAAAAAGGACCTCGGTCAAATGGCCGATCATTGTTGCGACCAATTCGGCTTCCTTGGTGACTTTCTGCATCGAGACAAGCTTGCCTTCAGCGGTGACAATAAAGGCGCTTTGGATTTCCGGGATGCCTTTGATTTTTTCCAGAACCTCCGGAGAATTTGTCGGCTTGGGAACCGAGAGCTGGGTGCCCGAGTGGGCTACCAATGTTGCCGCGTGGTCGCGCACCAGCGCGGTGACTTCGTTGTGCTGTTTGTTGATAATCTCTTCGACGACGCGCATTTCTTCGAGCGAGTCGATGGTCTTGCCCCAGGATTTCTGGATTTTGTGGATGACCTGGCCGCCGATACTGACTGAAGTTGCCACGCGCGGCTCCGGGTACTTGGAGAATTCGGTTTGAATTTGAATTTTCTGATCGCCGTGGTCCACAGCAGAGAGCCGGCCATTGGGTACATAACTAGCCAAAGCGCGCCTCCGACAGGTTTGGACAGGCATAATCAGAGAACCGGTATGTCAAATATACTACCACAGTTAGAAGTATCGGCAACTGGCGCAAGATTTGAACAACGCGGCTGTACTTTCGATAGCGACGTTTCAAATTGTAACAAGCAGGAATCAACTCCGGAGGTCGATGATGCGTATGTAAGGCATACGAAAGGATAGCGCATGCTCGACCAACAGCTATTAGCGTTTACGATAGCTTCCACTTTGCTCGCAGTAACACCGGGCAATGACACGATTTTGGTGATGAAGAACTCGCTGGCGGGCGGCCGCAGGGCTGGACTGGCAACGACGGCTGGAATCATCTGCGGATGTCTGGTGCATGCGAGTTTTTCGGCACTGGGGATTTCGATGATATTGGTGAAGTCGGCGGCGCTGTTCAACGCCGTCAAGTTGATTGGCGCATCGTATTTGATCTTCATTGGCGTACGCTCTCTCATGTCGCTCTGGCGGACGCGTAAGAATGATAGTAGCGAGGCTTCCAACGATAATTTTGACCGTGTCGATAAGACGGCGAAACGTTCGTTCGTTGAAGGGCTGTTGACGAACGTTCTCAATCCGAAAGTCGCAATTTTCTATCTGTCATTTCTGCCGCAGTTCATTAATCCGAGTGATTCAGTATTGGCGCGCTCGTTTTTGTTGGCGGGGATTCATCAACTGGTTGGTCTGATCTGGCTAGCGAGCAT
>JBGAWZ010000331.1:0-3154 GCA_044227335.1 Candidatus Zixiibacteriota bacterium
ACCCAGTTGTTGCCGAATCCGCCGAAATAGAAATTCGCCAGAGGTTCTTCGCGGTGATTCGGCGAATAGCCGGCATAGGTGCGCATCCAAATAGATGAGTGCAAGAGCGGCAGGGCGATTCCGAGCGCATATTCTCCCCGGAAACGGGAGAACCACTTTCGGTTGACATATTTGTTATCGGCCGAGAGTTTCCAGGCGAGCCCTTTTTCTTGATCGACCGCGCCGAGCGACGATCGTTGGTGGGCATAGGCAAGCGATCCGCCAAACGACCAGAAGCGATCGAATGAAGTAGTGATGTTCTGGTATTCCGGCAGACGCTCCAGGTCGCCGTAACGGGTGAACGCCAGATTGTACTTGAGCGTGCGCGGCTCGTCGTCGAGCAGACTCTTGTTATACGTGGCGCCGACACTGTATCCCTTGCGCGATGATTTGGTCGGGCCGAAGAGATCATAGAAGTCGGCTTCGTTAAGGCGGGCGTCGAATTGCCAATTCCCCTGACCATAGCCGACACCGCCATGCCACTTTTCGTTTTTGGTGTAGCGCCGATCCGGCGAGTAAGAGAGCGAGAGATCGATGCGGTGCTGGTTGAGTGGATCGCGCAAGTCGGCGTGAAAACCGTAGGCCACGGCGTCCTGATACCCTTCGACAATTGGGTAGATTCCGGCGAGACGCACTTGGCTCCAGCTATGATAGTTGCCGGAGTAAGTGGTCAGCGAATCGAGATTGATTTTCCCCGGCGATCCAGCCAGCCAGGTCGTGACGACCGGGTGTTTCTTGGTGATTTCGTTGCCCAGAAAGATTATCGGTGCGACATCTTCGATAGGTTTGATTGGAGTGATGACCGGTTGAAAACCGTTGTCAGAATACGCGAACATCAATAGGGAGTCGCCAGGAAGGGGGAGCGGGTTGAATACGCCGGTCTCGACATTGGTCAGGGCTTCGATTTTCTGAAGCGACAAATCATAGCGGAAGACGTTTGAGACGCCGGTTACGTATGAAGTGCCGTAGACAAAGCGACCGTCAGTCGAATGAACGAAATTTGCCGGGATGCTGTTTTGAAAGTCGTAAAGAACGGTGTAACTGGTGTCGCCGTTTTGAAGCGAGTCAAGTGACGCGCGAACGAGTTGCTCGGCGCCGTCAATTTTAGAAAGCCCGGCAGTGACGAATTTTGCATCGGGAGAGATATCGATGCTGTACATGTCACGACCGTATGGCCAGGTGTAGACCTGATGCCATTGCGTATAGGGAGCTGGGATGCGGACCAGGGTGGTCAGGCCGTTGAAATGGCGGATCCCCCATAAGGCAGAGTCGACAGATGAGTAGGTCAAGTCGCCGATCCGTTCATTGTGCATGAGCAGTTTCTGCTCGCCGGTGATCACATGTACTGATTTCAGATCGCGCCACGAGTTATTGTCGGTGGTGTAAAAGAGCGTGTTGGTTGTGCTGTCAAAGGCAATTGATGAAACAAAGTAAAGGGCGGCGCCTTTGATGTCGCAAATTTTGTCGATTTTACCATTGTCCAAATGAATCGCGGCGATATGACCAACCTGTCCGGGGTAGCTGATCGCGACATACAGGACATTTCGGGCGGCATCGTACTGCGGTTTAGACACGGATCCGAGCGAGCCGGGGGTAACTGCGCGAACCGGTGTGACCGGGTATTGCCTGATCGCGTTCAGATTGGCGTGCTGGAATTGGCGCTCGAAGGCCAGCCATTCACGCCATGCGCTATCAAGCGAGAGGCCGTAGACAGCTTTGAACTGGCCTGAAAAGTAGGCGTGGCTTTTATCAGTCCGGGAGACCCACTCGATCAGTTTGATTGGATCGTCGCGCAGGGCCATGTAGCTCATGAACCGCCCGCCGTACAAGTAAGACATCGCGCCGACTTGAAAGTTGATCTTAGTGCCTTCGGATTCGAGTCCGACCAGATCGTAGAGCCTGTTTGAATCGCGAACGGCTGTCCGAAAGACCATTTCGTCATACGACCCAAGTGCGCGTCCCAGCCCACCGGCCATCCAGGTTTCCAGAAAAACCGCGATACCTTCATGGTACCAGCGCGGGGCGGACCGTCGTGGAACAGTCAGGTAACTATATAGAATCGTTTCCGGATGCTCGTTGGTTTCTGCAATTTTGCCGCCGAACATCCCCCGAAAGAATCGATCTTTAGCGTTTGGCTTATCGGCCGCTACTATATGAACCAGCTCATGGTTCATGGTGGCATTCACGCGCTCGTTGGAGGGCGTGGTCTCAAAAGCGTAGCTGGGGGGGGCAATCGCAAGGGTTATCGCATTTCGCGGGATCGACCCGGCGCCTGCATTGCCGAAATCGGAGGGGTCGTAGAGAGCCACCGTGACTTTTTCATTGGAATGGTAATCAAAGAGCGCCGAGTGAAACGCCAGGGCATTCTGGAAACAGCGGGCGGTGTGTTTAGCGATATAGGCCTGGACCTGGCCGAAATAGACAAG
The DNA here is from genome assembly GCA_044227335.1 of Candidatus Zixiibacteriota bacterium. GTDB lineage: Bacteria > Zixibacteria > MSB-5A5 > GN15 > FEB-12 > JACRAV01. Next base: position 2,466 of record JBGAWZ010000331.1, read on the forward strand.
TCGGAGTTGCTCGGTTTCAAGAACAGTTAGTTGGGCGTGCGACAAAGGGACCGCGACGGCCAATAAACAGAGCGTCAGGCAGGCAAACGAGACGGTGAGGGTTCGAAGTTTGTGCATGGTAAATTAAGAGACGGCCCGAATCTACTGATTCGAGCCGTCTGGTTCAAACGATTTTCTACGTTTGCTCTATTTCAAACTGACGTCTTAGCGGGTCCGGCGATCCAATTCCGGGCTGATCAAACGGGCCTGTTCCTTCGTTTGGCGGAGGAAGTCGGCGTTGGTGATCGCGGCTCGCAGGTTCTTGTCTTCGATCATCCGAGCAAACTCGGGGCTCGAAATGGCCTGGCGGAAGCTGTCTTCCGACATCAAACGGGAGAACTCGGGAGTCAGGAAGGCACGAGCGAACTCGTCTTCGCTCATCATGCGCATCATATCCGGGTCAGCCAGAGCGGCGCGGAGATTCTTGTCGGCGATGAGCCGGTCGAAATCCGGGTCGGCAACGATTGCGCGGAGCTGTTCGGTTTGGATCATCCGCTGGACCGACGGATTACGCAGGGCTTCGGCCACCGCGGCCGGAGTCGAGGCGCGGGCGACGTCGGCATCGGCCAGAATGGCGCGGAAGTTATCAGCGGCCATGGCGCGGGCATATTCGGGATTGCGGAGCATTCTGCGGGCGGCATCATTGTCGG
>JBGAWZ010000332.1:0-3145 GCA_044227335.1 Candidatus Zixiibacteriota bacterium
ACAAACGACTCTGGAATCTGATCTAACTTAAAACATTCCACGACACCGAGTTTTTCTTCACCGGCGCGTTTGTCATTCCGTATCGGGTTCCGCAATAATCGTTTCAGAAGTAGGTCGGGTTGGCAAGCGCCGCACGCGGCGCGCCGACTACCCGACAGATGTCCAATCCAACTACGTGATATCAGGGCTCCAGCCCTGACCGCACGATTCAATTGCGATGGTGGCAAAAAGATGGCGGGATCAAAGACGAACCCGCCCCACGAATCTCAATCTTCTTCGTACGTCTTCTTGATTCGATTCACAACCTCCGGGTCGGCCAGAGTGGTAGTATCACCCATTATTTTGCCGGTGGCAATGTCACGAAGCAAGCGTCGCATGATTTTCCCCGAGCGCGTCTTGGGCAGGTCAGCTGAGAAGATGATCTTCTCAGGGCGAGCGAGCGAACCGATTTTGCGCGCGACATGGTCTTTCAGCTGGCCCATCAGCCGTTGATCGGCAATCTGACCCTTGGCAAGCGTTACAAACGCCGCCAGAGACTCACCTTTCAGTTCGTGGGGAATCCCGACCACCGCCGCCTCAACCACCGCCATATGCTCAACCAGCGCCGACTCAACTTCCATAGTGGAAATCCGGTGTCCGGCCGTGTTGATGACATCGTCGACCCGGCCAAGAATCCAGATATACCCATCCTTGTCAATCTTGGCGCCGTCGCCGGGAAAGTAAATCCCCGGCCATTTGGACCAATAGGTATCAACAAACCGCTGACGGTCCCCCCAGATTCCGCGAAGCATCCCCGGCCACGGCTTGGTGATAGCCAGATACCCGCCACCTTCTTTGATCGGTTTGCCGTTTTCGTCGAGCACCGCAACAGTGATCCCCGGAAATGGACGCGTGGCCGATCCCGGTTTGGTCGCGGTGATACCCGGCAGGGGGGTGATCATGATATGCCCGGTTTCGGTCTGCCACCAGGTGTCGACAATCGGGCAAAGATTCTTGCCGATGACCTCCTGGTACCACATCCACGCTTCCGGATTGATAGGTTCGCCAACCGAACCGAGTAGTCGCAATGTCGACAGATCGTGCTTCTCCGGCCATTCGCGTCCCCATTTCATAAAGGCGCGAATCGCAGTCGGGGCAGTGTAGAAAATAGTGACGCCGTGATCTTCGACCAATTGCCAGAACCGGTCCGGATCGGGCCAGTCGGGAGCGCCTTCGTAGATGACCTGAGTCGCGCCGTTGGCCAACGGTCCGTAGGTGATGTACGAATGCCCAGTCACCCAGCCGCAATCGGCTGTACACCAATAGACATCGTTATCTTTGATATCGAAGACATACTTGGCGGTTGCGTATGCGCCGGTCAGATAGCCGCCGCAGGTATGCCAGATCCCCTTTGGTTTCCCGGTGGAACCTGAAGTGTACAGAATGAATAGTGGGTCTTCTGAATCAACATGCACCGGCGGGCAATACCCTTTTGCCCCCTGCATCAAGCGGTGCCACCAGTGATCGCGCCCGTCTTTGACTCTGAGCAAGAAGTCGCCGCGTTTGACAATGACGACATGTTCGATCGTGGGGCAGTCTTGTAGCGCGACATCGGCGTCGTGCTTCAGCGGAATGATCTGCCCGCGCCGGTAACCGCCGTCGGCGGTGATCAACAGTTTCGCGCCGGCGTCGTTAATGCGCTCGCGAAGAGCGTCGGGGGAGAAGCCGCCAAACACAACCGAATGCACCGCGCCAATTCGGGCGCAGGCAAGCATCGAGATCACCAGCTCGGGGATCATCGGTAGGAAAATCGCAACCCGGTCACCCTTGGTAATACCGAGCGATTTGAGGACATTGGCAAATTTGTTGACCTGTTTCCAGAGGGCGTAGTACGTGAAAGTCCGTCGCTCGCCGGGCTCGCCTTCGAAAATCAACGCCGCTTTGTTTTTTCGACCGTTGGCCAGATGTTGATCAAGGCAGGTCTCGGTAATATTGAGTTTCCCGCCGACAAACCACTTGGCATCGGGAGCTTTCCACTCGAGCACTTTCGTCCACTTCTTTTTCCAGACTAAATTCTCGGCCATCTCTGCCCAGAACTTCTCAGGATTCTGGGCGGCTTTCTTGTAGACCGACGGAGAATTCCAATGAGCATGTTTGGCAAACGACGAATTCGGTTTGAACTGACGTTTTTCATCCAGAAGTGTTTCGATTCCTTTGGTGACGTTCGCGGGCACGGGCTTGGAAGCTTTGGCTCGAGGCATGGTACTAAGGTCTCCTGGCTTATGATAATGTACGGTGAATATGTCCCATCGAGGTCGCCTAAGTCAACAATTGCACTCGACTTGGAAAACAGGCACTCCGGAGAGCCGCCGACTGACAAAGTGCGCAAAGAGGGTAACAGCCCGCGGGCGGCGCAGAAACTGAGGCGCCTGAATCAGACCTTATAAGGTAACGACTTGCGGCTTTGAAATCTTAGTTTGGCGGATTTTGACGGTTGGCCTGATCTTTGCACTAAGGGGTTTCGGACAAGTCTCTGCTTGACTGAAAAGGAACTTGAGGTTATATTCGTCATGCTAAAGGTACATAGTAAGTTAGCGTCAAAAGCTACCTGCGATTTGGTCACCCGGGGATCGGTTAATACCCGGACAAAAATAGTGTGTTCGAAAAGTTTATGCGCCAGTAGAGGGTCTGTGTGTGACTCGCTCTGGTAAGTGGAATATTGCGTAGACAACTACGGTTGTTTGCGTAGGAGGAAAGATGAAACGGATCGGGTTTCAGTATCTCTTCTACATATTCCTGATGATGCTCGCGGCCACGATTCCGGCGCTAGGAGCCGGAACGCAGTCGTCGAATGTCTCAGGTACAACCAAATCATCGCTGGCCGAGCCGCAATGGGCTCCCACGGTGACTCTGCCGAATGACACAACGATCTGGTTGTGTACGGCGGGGCCAATCTGTTACGACGTCAAGGGGAGCGATCCAGACGGCAACGACACGCTGACTCTGACGCTTGTCTCCGGCCCAATCAGTTTCGCTCCGAAGAAATTCCCCAAAAACTCGTTTACTCAGAATATCTGTTTCACGCCCGATACGAGCGGGAAGTATCGTTTCATCTGGAAGGTCACCGATCATACCGGAAAGATCGATCTCGATACGATCAAATTTT
>JBGAWZ010000333.1:0-5938 GCA_044227335.1 Candidatus Zixiibacteriota bacterium
ACCTCGGCCGGCGCCATCTCGTCCGATCGTCCCTGGCGATTGCTCGACGACTGTGGGCGGACATCTTCGGGGCGAGGAACATAGAATTCTTCTTTCATCACTGAATATCGGCCGGAATACTCGTTCACGTTGGCCGAACGGTGGCGAATCCATTGACGCGCGACAAAGATGGGCAATTTGACATGAAACTTGAACTCGACCATTTCAAACGGCGTGGTGTGCTGGTGGCGCATCAGATACCGAATCAATCCGCGATCCTCGTGGACTTTTTTGGTACCGTCGCCATATGACACCCGAGCCGCCTGCACGATAGCGTCGTCGCCACCCATATAATCAATCAAACGAACAAAGCCGCGATCTAAAACGCGAAACTCTTTGTCCAAGAGGACATCGGCTTGTGGATTCTGCGCATGTGCCATAGTGATTGCCCGTTGGGGCGGGGGGAATATAGGTTTGCATGCCACCAGCCACAAATCATTTTCTTTCCCGCCACAAACACCAGAACTTTTGAATTCAAAGTAGCCACAAAGAACTTATCCACAGACAAGACTGCTCGTCTGGCGCCCGCTGATATGGGTTTGGTCGCTGGCTGTGCCAGGCCTTGGGCCGTTGGCGTTTTGTATTGAGAGGGCATCGAAGCGGCATACGAGGCGCCAGGCGCTCACAGGAATGGGTTTGTACGCATCGTCTTCGGGTTTGGTCATAGCAAAATTGGGTTTGGTTTTGGGTTCGATGATTTTGTAAGTCGTTGAGCGGTCACATTGATTTGGGTTCGTTTGTGCAAAAAAGATATTTTCCTCGGAAGAGCCCAACCTGAAGGTTGGGTTACCAGGGCGAAGAGAAATGATGCAGGTGAGTTCGTGGCGGCCGAGGACGACCGCCACGCACGAGTACTTAGCACCAAACTGGCTTTGTTTTTTTGGGCGTGTGATACAGGGCATGGAGTTAACTGGGTTTGTTTCGTCACAGTTTTGTTTTTGCGTATTTGCAAACCTCCAGTTGAAACGAGTGTAGGGCGGGCAGTCGTCACACTCATGTATTCAGGTGAGAAAACAACATCGAAACTGTTGGGAAAATGCCGTGAACAAATGGGGTAGATCGAGCAGTAGCGGTGTGATCCCGTCTTCGCCTTGGTAACCAATCCTTTAGGTCGAAGAATTCGCAAATAAGTATGTTGGTGAAGAAAAGACCCCACCCTGAAGGGTGGGTTATCAGGGCCAAGAGCAAGAATGGTGACTCTTGGTTGGGTTATCGGTTTGTTGAAGTAGACGTTTCAACCTGTTCGTTTTTGCCTCGCCGTCAGGTGACGGCACCTGACGGCACAAACAAAAACATCTCGGGCCTCTTTCAGACGCGGCGGTGGACGGCGGCGCTGACTTTTCGTGGGTCTATGTTCTCAGAGCCGGCAGTAAGGCCAGACAGTATTTGTGCCGATAACCAGTCCATGTGCAGACAACCTGAATTGACACCAAGGATCGATCAATGAAAGTCCTGATTCTCGCGGGGTCTCCCGACGGACTGGATATTTTATTCAGTTGGCTCAATAGCATCGGTGCGACTGTGGTGCACGACCGTTCGTGGCGAAAGGCCATGGAACGAATTCAGATTGATGCCTCGCTGGATATGGTCATGATCATGACCGGCACCAGTGACGAGATCGGGATGAAAATTCTCAAGAGCGTCCGGCTCGACCGGCGCCTCAAAAATCTTCCCCTGATCATGATGGGTTCGGAGATCAGCGACACCCAGGTTCGCCAATATTACGAATACAACGTCACCGACATATTAATCCTTCCGGCTACGCGTGAGACTATAGAAGCGAAAATCAACCGTGCGATCGCACAGTCCAGAACTACGGTTCTGGTTGTCGACGACGAGCCGGCGATCCTCGATATTCTCGAGCAGTTCTTCATTTTCGAGCGGTATCGTCCGCTCCTGGCACAGTCGTATGACGAGGCCGCCGCGATATTGGAGCGCGAACGGGTTGATGTGGTTGTCTCCGATGTTATGCTGGGCGGCAAGACGGGTATCGATTTGCTTAAGCATGTCAAAACCACATTTCAAAACATTGCGGTAATTCTGGTCACTGGTTATTCGGGGAAGTTCGGCGCGAAAGATATTTTGGCGCTGGGCGCGGATGGGTTCTTCACCAAGCCCTTTAAGAACACGGAACTGGTGACGATGCTTCGCAACTGTCTGCTCCGGTACGAAGGGAAACCCCGCACGAAAATACCGGCGACGACATAATTCCCCTCATGTAGAATCCTCACTGCCTCCCAGACGCTTTTGGTCTCTAAGATTGCAGCCAATTGCGGTACTTGCCACCGTCAATCGCACTATCTATATTCGCCTTCCACCCCGGTCGGCCACTGGCAAAGATTGCCGATATTTGGGTATAAGTCTCTAAATGACATGACGGTCAGATGAAGGCGTCTGGCTGGGCAAAGTGATTTGACTTAGACGTGGCAGGCGGGGACGCCCGCCACGCACAAAGTAAAGGAAGTACTGTATGCGTGCGCTGATAACCGGAATCACCGGCCAGGATGGCTCCTATCTGGCCGACTTACTCTTGGACAAAGGGTACGATGTGATCGGGATGGTGCGAAGGTCATCGACTGAAACTTTCGAGCGAATTGCCCATATCCACGACCGCGTCACACTTGTACAGGCTGACCTTTTGGATCAGCTTTCGATCATCAATATCCTTGAAGAACACCGCCCCGACGAGGTCTACAATCTCGCCGCGCAGTCGTTTGTGCCGACCAGTTGGGTCCAGCCGGTTCTGACAGGCGAATTCGACGCACTTGGCGTGACTAAAGTTCTGGAGGCGATTCGGCTGGTGAACAAGAAGATCAGATTCTATCAGGCGTCGTCATCGGAAATGTTCGGCAAAGTTCGCGAAGTGCCACAAACCGAGAACACACCGTTTTATCCCAGGTCACCCTACGGCGTTGCGAAAGTCTACGGCCATTTTATCACGGTCAACTATCGCGAATCGTACGGTATCCCGGCCAGTTCGGGAATACTATTTAATCACGAGTCGCCGCGGCGCGGGCTTGAGTTTGTCACCCGGAAAATCACCGACGGCGCAGTGCGGATCAAGCTGGGGATGTCCGATCAGCTTGCTTTGGGAAATCTCGACGTCCCGGACGACTTTGTCATCGCCACCGGCGAGATGCATTCGGTGGCCGATTTTTGTAAGTTGGCCTTTGAGCATTTGGATCTGGATTACCGCGATTATGTCGTAAAAGACCCCCGGTATGTGCGTCCGGCTGAAGTTGATTTGCTTTTGGGTGATCCGTCGAAAGCCAAAAAACAACTTGGCTGGGAGCCGGCTGTCAGTTTCAAACAGTTGGTCGGTATGATGGTCGACGCCGACATGGCACGGCTGAAAAAGCCGACAAAGTAACGGAATCCCGGGCGTGAAATCTCCTCTTGCCTATATCACCGGCATCGCCGGATTCGCCGGATCATATCTGGCTGAAGAACTGCTCGCTGGTGGCTGGCGGGTGGCCGGGTCGGTTTACGAAAACGAATCACTGGAAAATCTTGCGGGAATCGAAAGCAAACTTCAGCTTGAGCGCCTGGATATTCTCGATGCCGACCGGGTCCGTTTGCGCTTTGGTGCGGTCAATCCTGATTACATTTTTCATCTGGCGGCGCTGGCATCGGTGGGGCGGTCGTTTGATCTGGAGCGGGCGACCTATCGAGTGAATTTCGATGGTACGGTAAACGTGCTACAAGCAGGGCGCTCGTGTGCCAATCTGAAAAAACTGGTGATTGTCTGTTCGGCCGATGCCTACGGCGTATTCAAGCCGACCAACAAACTACTGACAGAATCCCAACCGCTTGCCCCGATTTCTCCTTACGGCATCTCGAAAGCGGCGGCTGAACATGCCGGACTGTACTATTACCGCCAACATGGGCTCCCGGTTGTGGTGGCGAGGGCATTCAATCACTCTGGTCCGCGCCAGCGCGAAGATTTCGTCATCCCGTCATTTGCCCGCCAGATTGCGCTCATCGAATCCAAACGGCAGGAGCCGGTGATCAAGGTGGGCGATTTGTCGGCCAAACGCGATGTATCAGATGTCCGTGATATCGTTCGCGGCTACCGGCTGATCGCCGAAAAAGGGAAACCAGGTCAGATCTATCACCTTTGCTCGGGAAAGGCGATAGCGATAAAGCAGGTCTTGCAATCGCTGTTGGCGCTTTCAAAAGCGAAAATCAAAGTAACGACTGATCCGGAGCGCCTTCGCAAATCAGACATTCCGGTCCTGCGCGGTTCCAACCGCAAGGCGGGTAGAGAACTGGGCTTTAAACTCCGATATACACTCAAGGCCACTCTTTCAGACACGCTGAACTGGTGGCGGGAACGACATATTGTTTAGATCGAAACAGGAGCAATTTGCGCATATGAAAACCAAGTCAGTAAAAATGGCGTCCGCCGACGAATTGATTTTCAAGATCATGAATCGAAAAGCCGAGATCGGGATAATCGGTCTTGGATATGTCGGCCTGCCGCTTGCCATGGCATTGGCCGAGGCCGGTTTCAAAGTCACCGGATATGATATCTCCAAAGAGAAAATCAAACTGCTCAACGCCGGCAAGTCTGATATCGATGATATCCCGGACAAACAAGTCAAGGCCGCGGTCGAATCCGGAAAATTCCGCGCCACTGATGAACCCAAAACGATCGCCCAGATGGATGTGTTGTCGATTTGTGTGCCGACACCGCTTTCAAAAACGAAAGACCCGGATGTCAGCTATATTCTGGCCGCAGTCGATTGGGTAAAGAAATATTTCAAGCGCGGGTCGCTGGTGATACTGGAATCGACCACCTATCCCGGCACTACCCAGGAACTGATTCAGCCGCTCCTTGAAGAACGCGGGATGACCTGCGGACAGGATTTCTTTTTGGCTTTTTCGCCGGAGCGAGTTGATCCGGGAAATCCGAAATTTCACACCGTGAACACCCCGCGCGTGGTAGGCGGTATTACGCCGTCGTGTACCAAAGTCGCGAAGATTTTCTACGAGCAGACAATCACGGCAGTGTGTCCAGTGTCATCGACACAGGCGGCTGAGATGGTCAAGTTACTTGAAAACACGTTCCGCTCTGTCAATATCGGACTGGTCAACGAAACGGCGCTGATGTGCGAACGGCTCGGTATCGATGTCTGGGAAATTATCGACGCCGCCTCGACCAAACCGTTCGGATTTATGCCGTTCTATCCGGGGCCCGGATTGGGCGGACACTGCATTCCGATCGACCCGCATTATTTGTCGTGGAAGCTCAAATCGCTGAATTACTATGCGCGCTTTATCGAACTGGCCGGCGAGATCAACTCCAAAATGCCGGAGTATGTTGTGGAGCGGATCATGGGACTGCTCAACCGCAAATCGGCACGGTCGCTCAATAAGACAAACATTTTGGTTCTCGGAGTCGCATACAAGCGCGATATCAAAGATCTTCGCGAATCCCCGGCGCTCGATGTGATCAAACTGCTTGAAGACAAAGGCGCAAAGGTCATTTACAATGATCCGTATGTGCCGGTGTTCAACTGGAAGGGCGGGAAGTTCAAATCAACAAAGCTCTCCGAGGCGGTCGTCAAAAAGGCCGACCTCGTGGTGATATTGACCGATCATACCGACTATAATTACCCGTGGGTAGTGGATCACGCCCAATTGATCTTTGATTCGCGTAACGCGACCAAAAAAGTGACGAAGAATCGCCAGAAAATCGAAGTCCTGTAACTTCGGTACAGATAGTCACTTATCGATAGACGGCCGGCCCCGGTAAGGGCCGGCTATTTATTTGCCCGACATTGACTTAAGGGTCGACTTTGGTCTGCCGATATAGCTACCTATGCGGCCGAAAATACAAAACATTCTCACTGAGGCGCAAAAGGCCCGGCGAATGGCCGAGATCAAGACCTTGCTT
>JBGAWZ010000334.1:0-3140 GCA_044227335.1 Candidatus Zixiibacteriota bacterium
GGGCATGCGACGCAAAACATGCGGCCTTATGAAAGAAATCCCTCCGCGAGTTTTCCTTTGCCGATGATTGTTCCCAGTTGGCGGCAATGCCGCGAGCAGAAAGAAATCGGGCCAGAATCATCGCAATCGCCTCTGAGGACTTGGCTGGCCCGGCCCGAAAAATGTCGATTCCCGGATCCTTCGCATTGAATGCGACGGAATAGGTTAACTCTGAAGTGTCATGGTACAACGCACGACCGCCGGTTACCCGCCGAATTACCGGAGTGTCACCCACTTTTTCAAAATCTAACGCTGAATCTCTCCGCTGATTGCAGCCAAAAGTAATTGTTCCGGTTTGCCATGTATACAATCGCCAGGTGAGTGATCCCGGAGATTTTGAAACGTACTGCAACATCCATTCGTCGAATCCCATATTGAAATACGGGTCGGCAGAGTGGTGCAGATAGAGTTGCGAATTCACAAAGACAAAAAAGGCGCCGAGACGGCGCCTGGCAAGCTCTCTGGAAAGAAAAATTAGTTCACGGTGTCCAGGTGATTCAGGTCAATATTGTATTGCTTGATCTTAAGGCGCAGAGTCGACTCGGGGATGTTGAGCGCCGCGGCGGCGTGCTTTTTGATGCCGCCTTTTTCTTTCAACGCCCGAATGATGAATTGCCGTTCGTGAGTGGCCAGGAAATCGTAAAGCGAATACTGGCGCGAGAAAGTCATGTCGGCGGCAACCGCGGCGGAATGGACGGACGCGTCCGCCGAATTTTCAGCCCGATACGGCGAAGCAATCTTTGACGACAAGACATCGACATCAATTTCACTTCGGTCGCCAACCAGCAGGATTGACTTCTTGATTTCGTTTTCCAACTCGCGCACATTTCCCGGCCAATCGTAGGAGGCCAGGGCTTTGATGACATCAGTCGAGAGGCGTTTTTCGCTCCCCGACAGGAAATGGGTCGCCAATAACGGGATATCCTCGCGACGTTCGCGGAGCGACGGTAGATAGAACGTCAGCGCCGAGAGCCGGTAGTACAAATCCTGACGGAAAAGACCGGCGGCCATTTGAACTTTTAGATCTTTGTTGGTAGCCGATACGATTCGAACATCAACTTTGCGCGGGACAGATTCGCCCAGCCGGACCAGTTCTTTCGCCTCGAGAACACGAAGAATCTTGGCCTGAATATTCAGCGGCATGTCGGCGATTTCATCTAAGAAGAATGTCCCGCCATCGGCTTCTTCGAACAATCCGGGCTTGTCCCGATCAGCACCGGTGAAAGTCCCCTTCCGGTATCCGAACAATTCGGATTCAAGCAATGTCTCCGGAAGTGCGGCGCAGTTAACCGAGATGAATCGCTTGTTCTTGCGGACCGAGTTGTAATGAATGGCGCGCGCCAACAGGTCTTTGCCACACCCGGTCTCGCCCTCTATTGAAATCGAAATATTCGAATCGACTACTTGCTTGACTTGCCCGAGCACTTCCATCATAGCGGTACTGCGGGTAATGAAATTGGGGAAGGCCGCTTCTTTCTGTAGTTGCGCTTTGAGCCGGCGATTATCTTCGAGCAACTTCTGCTTTTGCAGTTCTGCCACTTTGAACGCCACGATGTCGGAGAATCCGACGACAAAGTTCAGCTCATCCTGTCCAAATGGATTGAGCAGATTGTCATCCGAGATTTTGTCCAGATAGAGGTAGCTTTGGGTCTGGTCGCTTTGCACAAACGGCACCACCATGACACTGGCAATCACTTCAGGTTGGTCGGCGAACAACTCCCGGATGTACGGATCGCGGCGACAGTCCAGACGTAGCGACGGCCGGTCCGAGGCAAATTCGGCTCCGATCATACGCTTGAAGCCTTCGGCAAAGCGGCGCGTTTGGCCCGAGGTAAGAGTCTGCGAACTTATGATCGGCCGGTCTTCGATTTGTGGAGAAAAGAGAATCGCACGGTGCGCGCCGGTACGCCGGACAAGCACCCCCATGACTTCTTCCATCTGACCCGACTTAAGATCTTTCAGTTCAGACTGAGACAAAAGCCGGCCAAAGACCTTGAATTGATTATTGTCAGAAATCGATAGCGCAACTGCCTGATCGGAAAGAGAACCGAGGAATTGCTGTACCTCGCGGGCGCGGACAGTGTCGCCGATGGTCTGAAATGTCTTTTCCGAGCGGCTCAACTTTCTAAACCCACGGGACAAATCACCGTTTTGACAGGCAAATACGCCGGCCCGGAATTCGGCTAAAGCAACACCATACTCCAAGTGAAGTTTTCGGTAGATGCGTCCGGCTTCATCAAAAGCGGACCGGATCTTCTCAACCTCATCGGAACTGCCCAGCATTTTGATCTCGCCCACGGACAAAAGACCTTTAGCCAGATCGAACGGGTCGCCAACTTCACGGAAGAGTTCAACAGCTTGCGCAATAGAATCGAGCGCATCGGTCAATGAATTTTTGGCAAGAAACACCCGGGCCATTACCCGACGGGCGTGGGCCATTTCGGCCTTCTCTCCCAGTTCCTGGGCAACCTCCAACGCAATGTTGGCAAATTTCCCGGCCTCTTCAACATGATCAAGCGACAATTCGACTTCAGCAACCCGACGCGCCACCTGCGAAACCAACCCGGAATTGGGCGCGAGCAAGCGGGCCTGGTGATACGCCTCAGCCAGCACCGACTTCGCCTTGAAGAGATCTCCGCGTTCAAACGCCAGTTCGCCGATAAATTCCGAGGCGACAATCCGGTCTCGCTTAAGTCCAAAACGATCGATAATCGTCATCGCCTCGGTCAATTGCCGATCCGCAGTGAGGAAATCACGTTTGCGAATATTGATGAGCGCCAACGAAACCAAGTCGGTCGCGACAGAAGTGTCGTAGTGGTGAGCCCGATTGTGGTCTAATGCGATCATCAAATTCTTTTCGGCCTGCGCCCATTGACCGCCAAACGTTTGGACGCGACCGAGGTTTCCGGTCAAAAGAGCCGATTTGCGCGGGTTATCAACCGCCAACGCCGCGGCATCGGAGAGGTATCCGGCGGCGGCAATAAGATTTGTCCGAATGTAAGAAATACGGGCAAGTTCGTTCAGCGCGTCAACCTGGCCGTTTACGTCGCCAGCCCGCCTATAGGTGGCAACCGAGTCGTTAGCCCGAATTTCCGCGTTTT
>JBGAWZ010000335.1:0-3135 GCA_044227335.1 Candidatus Zixiibacteriota bacterium
CCAACGCCAATGGCCAGTGGGATGCGCTTGGTTTGATTCCTTCGACCGCTATCGTCACCGGTGGACAGGGCAAAGTGACCGTGAAGTATATCTCGGCTCCCGACGCCCTCACCGTGTATGTGAAAGCGACTGTCAATGACAAAGGCATCACCGGCTTTAGCGAAGCGACCCTTCAGCTGACTCCCAATGCCTCCGTCAATTCGATCTATCTGACTTCGGACACGCTGAGTCTCCGGGTCAAGAGTACCGGCGGCGTTGAGACCGGCCTTTTGCGCGCCACCGGCTATGACATCAATGGCAATCGTGTTCCGGAGGGCTTGATGATTAATTTCGTCATTCTCGACGGTCCTGGTGGCGGGGAACATCTTGGCTCAGTCGGCTATGGTCCGTATTCTGCGGTCACCAATAGCCAGGGTATCGCGACCGCTCCGATCCACTCCGGTACAGTGTCCGGTACAGTTCGAATTCGCGCCTATATCGATACCGTGATCTCCAACGCGTCGCAGGTGCTGATCGCCTCCGGTCCGCCCCAGCATGTTGTGATCGGCGCCGAGAAATGCAACGTGCCGTATTGGAATGTTGTTGCTGGCGAGAATAAGATTGTCGCTGTCGTCTCTGACCTGTATCTCAATCCGGTCAATGACTCGACAGTCGTCTACTTCTCCTGCGATGAAGGAACAATGAAAGCGTATGAACTGCGCACGCAGGATCACGAAGGTATCGCGACCACCAAGTGGTTCTCCGGATCGGACGATCCCGCCGCCAACGGCCGCGTGATAATCCGCGCCGAAACAGCCGGTGGCACCGTGGCCGACTCGGCTATGTTCTTCAATACATATGTAGCAGATACGATCACAGCGATCGGTATGCCCGCAACCATTACCGCCGACGGTGCTTCAAAAGTTATCGTCTCGGTTCGCGCAGTCGATCTCAATGGCAACCCAGTGATCGGTGGAACGAATTTCAAGGCCGAAGCCAGTTACCTTTCGGTTTCCGCCGGAACGTTTGAAGACGGTTGCTTCTCGTCAAGCGATCGCTCGACGATTATCTCAAAGACCCTTGAAATCGACGGCTCCCACAATCTGGGAACGGGCAACGATGATGGAATTGGTGGAACTGATATAGTGACCTACTACACGAATACCGCCGCCCGCTCTTATACGATCACGCTTCTGACAGGTAATGCGTACGCCGGCAAATGCACACTCAACAGCCCGACCAATGCCGCTCCGGGTGAACAGATTTCGCTGAGCGCGAACATTCGGGATCGTTGGGGCAACCCGCTTGCCGACCACACCCTGGTTCTTACCGCGGGTGCTGGCACGGTCACTGGTGGCACGCAGGAATCTGATTCTTACGGTGACGCTTACGGCTTCCACTGGACCGCTCCGGGAGCCGCGGGTGACTATAACCTTACATTGACCGATACCGACCCACGCGGCGGAATCGTCCTTTCAGTAAAGGTTACAGTCGAATAAGCTCATCGACAATTGCATAGAGGGCCGGAGGGACAAAAGTCTCTCCGGCTTTTTTCTGCTTGTTTGGATAGCTCCATTTTCGCTTTTGTACCCCCGCAATTTGGCGTATCGTACCGGCATGAAAGTGGACGAAGTCAAACTTGCGGCTGGCACCAGCCAGCCGATAGCGAATCTCCATGATCGATTTGCCGCCTCTGCAGAAAAGTATGCCGATTCTCCCGCGCTGAAAACCGATGGCGGCCGTGGGAAAACATACACCTACGCCGAAGCCGACCGCTTGATTTGTCTTGGCGGAGCCATTCTGTCGGCAATCGACCAGCCCCTGATCGGATTAATCGGTGAGAACAAGCCGGAGTGGCCGATTGCTTATCTGGCAATATTGGCAACGGGGAAGACCGTGGTGCCAGTCGACCTCAATCTCAAACCGGTCGAGATTGCCAAGATTATCAACCATAGCGGCCTGACTACTATCATCGCCTCAGAAAAATCGCTCCCGCTACTTCCGCAATTGACGAGTCCAATCACAATTCTTCATCTCGACAGCGACTCGCCGAATTTCTGGCTGAGACGACCTGCTAATACAGTTGAGACGAAATCGATGCCCGTCAACGATACCGCCGTGATCATTTACACTTCGGGAACCGCAGGTGACCCTAAGGCAGTAGAGCTGACTCACCGCAATTTGATCGCCAATCTCACCGGCATCGAAGATGCGCTCCGGTTTGGTCCGAGCGATGTCTTTCTTTCGATCCTTCCACTCCATCACACCTTCGAAGCATCCTGCGGCTTTTTGACACCCCTGATGAACGGGTGTTGTATTGTCTATGCCCGTTCACTGAAATCGCGCGACATTCTTGACGACCTTTCGGCTAACGCGGTGACCATCATGTGTGGTGTGCCGCTGTTGTACGAGAAAATGTATCACTCAATTCGGCGAGAGATCGCAAAGGCCTCGCTTTTCAAGCGGGCACTCTTCTGGGGTCTATTTGGCCTGTCTCACGCCTTTCGTCTGCTGAATATCAAAGCAGGTGTCCCGCTGTTTCGCGGATTTAGGGAAAAGGCCGGCTTGGCATCAATCCGCATGTTCGTTTCCGGCGGTGCACCTCTTCCCAGCACGGTCTCGCGTTTTTTCAATCTGGTTGGCTTTGACTTTATGCAAGGGTACGGCCTGACCGAGTGCTCGCCGGTAGTGTCTGTAAATCGCCCCGACGACAATCGTTTCGGCTCTGTCGGTCCGCCGCTATGCAATGTAGAACTGAGAATCAACAGTCCCAACTCGGATGGGATCGGCGAAATCTGTGTCCGAGCCGAAAACACTACTCCCGGATACCGGGGCAACCCCGAGCGAACAGCCGAACTACTGCGCGACGGCTGGCTCCATACCGGTGATCTCGGCCGCATCAGCCACGGACATCTTTGGATCACCGGCCGTGCAAAAAACGTGATCATATCCGCCGCCGGAAAAAATATTTATCCGGAGGAGATCGAAGACCACTTGCTGCAATCTCCCTATATAATGGAAGCGGTCGTCGTCGGTCGACGGCAACCGAACGGGGGAGAGACTGTCTGGGGAGTGCTCGTCCCCGATCTGGAACGATGCCAGCTCGATCACGGAATCGATCCGGCCGCGCCCGATATTGAGGCCGTACGAACGGTG
>JBGAWZ010000336.1:0-3135 GCA_044227335.1 Candidatus Zixiibacteriota bacterium
CGTCATACGCCGTTCTTTAATGGGTATCGTCCGCAGTTTTACTTCCGGACGACGGACGTGACAGGAGTGGCGAGTTTGCCGGCTGGGGTTGAGATGGTGATGCCTGGTGATAACGTCGCGATTTCGGTGGAGTTGATCACGCCGATCGCGATGGAGAAAGAACTGCGCTTTGCGATCCGCGAGGGCGGCCGCACCGTGGGCGCCGGCGTCATCTCCGAGATTTTGGAATAGAACATTGTAACCTTGTTGTTGTGAGATAGCTGTGCCAAGAGAAAGAATTACGCTGGCCTGTGGCGATTGTAAACGCCGCAATTACGATACGATGAAAAATAAACGGTTGCATCCGGACCGGGTTGAATTCAAAAAGTTCTGCCCGTTCTGCAACAAGCACACTGCCCACAAGGAAACGAGGTAGGGTTCACACTGCAGAGGCCAGTAGCTCCAATGGTAGAGCGCCGGTCTCCAAAACCGGATGCTGGGGGTTCAAGTCCCTCCTGGCCTGCCAAATTGGATAGAGTCTTTTAGTTGAGGAAACGGAAACGTTCGTGGAAAAGATCAAACAATATTTGAAAGATACGCTCGGCGAGTTACAGAAAATGTCCTGGCCGAGCAAGGACGAATTGATCGGGTCGACCATTGTCACCGTCGTTGTGTCGGTTATCATCTCGATCTTCATCGGTATCGTCGATCGCGTTCTGGTCTTTGCCATGCAGGCAATTTTTGGCACAGGAGCTAACGGTTGATGGCGCTCCGCTGGTACGTTGCTCATACCTATTCGGGTCACGAACAGAAGGCCAAGACCTATCTTGAGTCGGCGGTTATCAACGCCGGCCTGCAGGAGCGTTTCGGCAAGATTCTGATACCGACCGAGCAGGTCACCGAGATGCGGCAGGGTAAACGCGCCACCTCCACCAAGAAATTCCTGCCGAGCTACATCCTCATAGAAATGGATCTGGACAAAGTCACTCAGAACCTGGTTGTCTCGACACCCGGCATCACTAACTTTGTGGGCGCCGGCGGCAAACCGCAACCGCTTAAAGAAGCCGAAGTGACCCGTATCGCCGGCCAGATCGACCGGAGTCGGACCGAAGAAGTTGCCGAGATTCCATTCCAGGCGGGTGATCCAGTAAAAGTGATCGACGGCCCCTTCGCCGATTTTTCCGGCACGGTGTCGGAAGTCAATATGGAACGTCGCAAAATCAAAGTCATGGTCTCGATATTCGGCCGTCCCACCCCGGTGGAGCTGGACTTTTTACAAGTCGAGCTGGTAAAGGCCAAAGCGTAAATACGCGAAATTTTTGTGAACTGGAGATAAAGCAGTCGTGGCAAAGAAAGTAGTCGGATTCGTCAAATTGCAAATTCCCGCCGGACAGGCCAATCCTGCTCCGCCGGTCGGCCCGGCGCTCGGTCAGCGCGGCGTCAATATTATGGAATTCTGCAAAGCCTTTAACGCCCGCACACAAAGCGGCCAGGGCATGTTGACCCCGGTGATCATCACCGTGTTTTCAGATAAGTCATTCACCTTCGTCACCAAGACACCGCCGGCTTCGACTCTCTTAGTCAAGGCCGCCAAGATTCCCAAGGGGTCATCGGTGCCGAACAAGGATAAGGTGGGTAAAGTGACGCTGGCACAGGTGAAAGAAATCGCCCAGCTCAAAATGGATGATCTCAACGCCGCCTCAGTTGAAGCGGCCATTAAAATGGTTCAAGGTACTGCCCGTTCGATGGGTATTGAAGTAGTCGGATAATAACTCATTCGTTTGCACCTGAACGGCGCGAGTCGCCGGAGTCGGGGAGAATAGGAGAGCATGAAACATTCCAAAAAGCAACTGGCCTTTCGCGCCAAAGTTGACCGTCAGAAGCGGTACGGCGTGGCCGAGGCGGTCAAGGTTCTCAAGGAAGGGCATTACGCCAAATTCGATGAATCAATCGAAGTCAGCATGCGTTTGGGAGTAGACCCTAAGCACGCCGATCAGATGGTTCGCGGAACGGTAGCGCTTCCGCACGGAACTGGAAAAGCAGTTCGCGTGGCGGTCTTTGCCGCTGGCGAAAAAGCGGCCGAGGCAACCGCCGCCGGCGCCGACTTTGTTGGAGCCGAAGATTTGGCTGAAAAAGTCAAAGGTGGATGGACCGACTTTGATGTCGCCGTCGCCACACCTGATATGATGCGCTTGCTTGGTCAGCTTGGTAAGGTGCTCGGACCGCGCGGTCTGATGCCCAACCCGAAAACCGGCACCGTGACGATGGATTTGAGTAAGACCGTCAAGGAACTCAAGGGCGGCCGTATCGAATTTCGTGTTGATCGCCAGGCTAATATCGCCGCCGCCGTCGGCAAGATTTCTTTTGATGAAGACAAGATCGCTGAGAATGTCAAAACATTTGTCGATGCCGTCCTGCGCGCCAAGCCGGCCTCGGCCAAAGGCGCCTACATGCTGTCGGCGACTCTCAGTTCAACCATGAGCCCGGGACTCAGACTCGATCAAACCGAGTTTGAGACCAAGAAGTAATCGCCAGGAGCGTTTGAAATGGCAAAAGCAGAAAAAGTTCAGTCGGTAGCCGAGATCAAGGATCTCTTTTCGCGCTCCGAAGCGTTTTTCCTGACCGATTATCAGGGACTCAATGTCGCTGATATGACAGTCCTGAGAAAGAACCTGCGTCAAAAGAGTGTGCGATTTCTCATCGCGAAAAACACTCTTCTCAAAATTGGCGCCGCTCAGGCCGGAGTGAAGGGGATCGATAAGTTCCTGTCCGGTCCCACCGCTGTGGCATTCGCTATGGAAGATGCCCCGGCCGCCGCGAAAGTACTGCACGATTCGTTCAAAGAAAAGCAGTTGCCGCGCGTCAAAGCGTTCGTGATCGCCGATCAGGCCCACTCGGCGGAAAGTCTCGAGGCCTTTGCCTCACTGCCGAGCAAGGAAGTTCTACTTGGACAGGTTGCCGCGATGGTACAGGCGCCGCTCCAGGAGCTGGTGAACACTATGAACGGATTTTTCCAGCCGTTGGTCGGTGTTATCGACGCGCTGGCGGAGAAACGCAAAACGGCCGCCTAACAGGGCCGCACGAAAGAATGACCGGTTATCGGCAAGACCGCTCGCCCCAGCTTCTAAACGGCTCGGTTTCTCCGCTCCGTTTGGG
>JBGAWZ010000337.1:0-3131 GCA_044227335.1 Candidatus Zixiibacteriota bacterium
AAACAATACTGCCAGTCGCTCAGCAGGAATGACTTTCGATACCAGCCGGAGCGAACGGTGCAACATCTCTTCTTTCGGTTCCGGAAGAACCAACATGCGGGCCATCTCAGAGAGCGTGGGAAGAAAGTCGGCCATGTCGGTAACTTTTGACGGCAACGGCTTGAGTGCTTCGTTGATCGAAAGGAAGACCGACTTCTCCGGCTCGACAGTTGACAATCGTGTGGCAGTCGGTCGACTCGCCGGAACCACGGTGTTGCCGTTATTGGACAGTCTGAACTCGACCTGCCCGAACATGACATTGTCGCCCGATTTGACTGCCACTGGAGAGGCAATCCGGGACCCATTTACTACTGTGCCGTTATGACTTTGCAGGTCGGTAATGAGTGCGCGGTCGCCACTCTCGGCCACATCGATCTGGGCATGCTTACGCGAGACCGTTTTATCAGGAACGACAAATTGGCATTCCGGCGACCTCCCGAGAGTATATACGCCGGGGGTGAGATCCCATGTGTAGTAGTTGGTTCCGTCGGTGCCGATCAGTCTAAGAGGGGTCATGTATGTACGTTTACTCCAGTTAGGAATGAATATTCAAATTGGCTCGGCCGCGAATCCGGATCGCCACCGTTTGAAATCCAGCAAGTCACTACGGTCGGCGGTACTCCCTGGAGACAGTTGTCTGAATTCCTCCGCGCGAATTGAACCGCCCCTCAAGATGCAGGCGACGGGGATTGACCGCGGCTACAATGTCGTCGACAATCCGGTTGATGACATTTTCGTGGAAAATTCCTTTCTGCCGGAACGACATCAGGTACTCCTTGAAGCTCTTGAGTTCCAGACAGTACTCATCGGGGACATATACTAGTGAAAGGTCGGCGAAATCGGGAAGTCCGGTCTTGGGACAGACACAGGTGAACTCACTGGTCTGCATGCGCACGTCGTATTCTCGGTCGGGATAGATATTTCGAAAAGTCTCAATCGACGGCGTTTTCCACTGCCGGATATCGTCCTGCCGTCCCTCGTAGCTCGGTTCCTGATTCATGGGCGGCAATATAGCCAACGGCGGCCGATAATCAACGCCCCCGACCCTTCCATTTTTCCCCCGGACCGGTATATTGTACGAATGAGCGAATCAACAAAGCCGGTTTCGGTAGTTCTGGTAAGCGGAGGAATTGACTCTGCGACCACGCTGGCTATTGCGCGTGACCGGGGCGAGCGACTCTTTGCGCTGAGCTTTGACTACGGCCAGCGACACCGGGTTGAGCTGGAGGCCGCGCGGGCGGTGGTCCGATCTATTGGCGCCGAACGACATCTCATTCAAGTCATAGACCTTCGACAGATCGGCGGCTCGGCGTTGACCTCTGCGATCGCGGTACCGAAGAATCGAGATTTGTCGATTGAGGAAGATATTCCGGTCACCTATGTGCCCGCGCGCAATCTGATCTTTCTCTCGCTGGCGCTGGCATGGGCAGAAGTCCTCGGCGCCGACAACATCTTGATTGGCGCCAATGCAATCGACTACTCGGGGTATCCGGATTGTCGCCCCGAGTTCATTGAATCATTCAACGAGACAGCTCGCCTGGCCACGAGAGTCGGGGTGCAAGGGAAGTCGGTGACCATTACCGCTCCCCTTGTGAACATGACAAAGGCAGACATAATAAGGACGGGATGCCGGCTCGGAGTTGACTATTCACTCACGTTGAGTTGTTACGCGCCGGATAGCGACGGCCGCGCCTGCGGCAATTGCGATTCCTGCTCTATTCGCCGACGTGGATTTGTTGACGCCGACGTTGCCGATCCGACTCGATATATCGAGGGGGTTCGGTTATGAGTCAGCAACGGTATCTGCCCAATCTGGTTAAGACTGTTCGCGATACGGACGGTCGCCTGCCGGTGGTGGAGATTTTCTCATCGATTCAAGGTGAAGGTAGATGGGCAGGATATCCGGCTATTTTTATCAGGTTTGCTTACTGCAATCTTGGATGCATCTGGTGCGACACCCGGTTTACCTGGGATAAAGACAAGATCGACCATGGATCTTTACTGCAGACCGATGAAATTGTAGCCGGAGTCGTAGCGGTTACGCCTTCCAATTCTGACCGGAGCAGCTTGCACATCGTCTTGACTGGTGGTGAACCGATGTTGCATCAGGAGAATATTGTACAATTGATTTCCGCGCTAAGAGAGTCAGGATATGAGTACTTCGAAATTGAAACCAATGGCACGATCGTGCCAGATGTGGATTTTACACGATTGATAAGTTGGTGGAATTGCTCTCCGAAACTTTCGAACAATGGGCTAACCGCAGATGAGAATCTGAATGTTGAAGCGGTTTCGGCGATACTTCATACACAAAAAGCCGATTTCAAGTTTGTCATCCGCAAACGCGAGGATATCGAAGAACTGCTCGCCACCTACGGTTCCACAGTTCCCAATGACAGGATCATGCTCATGGCCGAGGGCTCAACACTCGCGGCACAATCAGCGGCAATGCCAGTGGTGATCGAGGCCTGTCGCGAATTTGGATTTCGCTTTTCCCCCCGGCTACATATCATGGCCTGGGGCAACCAAAGAGGAAAGTAACAACGACTATCATGAAAACGAGACTAACCCACGAATTTACATTCGATGCCTCGCACCGGCTGGATCATCTGGGTCCCGGTCACCCGTGTTTCGCACTTCACGGACATAGTTACCGTGTGGAGCTGGTTATCGAAGGCGAGGTCAACCCAACTACCGGATTTCTGATGGATTACGCTGATATCAGTCGAGCCGCCGACCCGCTTATTAGGCGACTTGACCACACCCATCTGAATGATGTCGCCGATTTACAGTTCACCACCACTGAACATATCGCCCGGTGGTTGTGGATTCGGCTCAAAGACGTACTCCCCCAACTTGTCGAGATTACCATCCGCGAATCCAAGTCGACTGCCTGCACCTACCGCGGCGAGTAATCGCGCCCCCCTGACTACTTGGCAAACGAATCTTCACTTCCACTGAACTTCTGCTTTCGATCCACCTGCTGGATTCCCGCTTTCGCGGGAATGACAAAGAGCAAGTGACAAAAAAAAGAGGAGAAGAGCCCGGCTCTTCTCCTCTGCAGGATTCAGTGTGCCTTGCGGCACATGTCA
>JBGAWZ010000338.1:0-3126 GCA_044227335.1 Candidatus Zixiibacteriota bacterium
TGTGGAATCGCTGGATGAAGTCGACGGATTTATTCTCAAGAGCCGGTCGCCGTCGTGTGGGATCAAAGATGTCAAGTTGTATACTGGCCCAAAAGGCGAGATGGCCTCAGAAAAGACTGTCGGCCTGTTTGCCGCCGAAGTCCTAAGTCGGTTCGGTGGCCTGGCGATCGAAGATGAAGGGCGTTTGACTAATTTGCGTCTGCGCGAACACTGGCTGACCAAACTCTACCTCCACGCTCGCTTTCGAGGCCTGCGCCATGCTCCGTCGGTGTCGGCGCTGGTAGAGTTTCAGGCAAAGAATAAGTTGCTATTCATGGCCTACCACCAAACCGCAATGCGAGAGATGGGGCGAGTAGTCGCCAATCATGACAAGCTTCCAATTGACAAAGTAATTCAAGAGTACTACCGAGTTCTCCTCTCTGCAGTGGCCAAACCGGCAAGAGTAACTTCGCATATCAATGCGATTGAGCATGCGATGGGGTATTTCAAGGACAAACTCTCGCCTGTTGAGAAGCGGCACTTTCAGGCGCTCATTCAGCGGTACAGAAACGGCAAGCTCTCGCTTTCGTCACTAACCACAGTCCTCAATTCTTGGGTTGAGCGATTCGACGAATCGTATCTGCTGCAACAGACATACTTCAGTCCTTACCCGGTCGAATTGATTAATCTTAGCGACTCGGCACGGTAATCTACTTACGTGATTCACACCGATCGGATACATCCGCTCAATACACAAGCAATAGTTGATCGACCATTGGTCGTCTACTGGATGCAGGCGTCGCAACGAGCCAGCTACAATCATGCGCTTGAGTACGCTATCGACGAGGCAAATCGATTAACCAAGCCACTGATTGTTTATTTTGGTTTGACCGACAATTATCCGGGCGCAAATCTCAGGCAGTACACGTTTATGAATCAGGGGCTGATCGAGACGGCAAAACGACTGGCAAAGCGAGGCATTCAGTTTGTACTTGTTCACTCCGATCCGCCCGAAGGACTAAAACTTCTGTTCTCACAAGCAGCGCTGATTGTGACAGATTTGGGGTACACGCGAGTTCAGCGGAAATGGCGGGAGGAAGTCGCGGCCGGCGCGCTGTGCAGTGTGGTGGCTGTCGAATCCGAGGTGGTCGTGCCGGTGCAGACGGTCTGCCCAAAAGAGGCCTGGTCGGCGGCGGTGATACGGCGGCGCATAGTGCCATGGTTGTCTGAACACCTCACGCCACTTTCTGAGAGCAAAGTAAAAAGAAAGTCGATCGACTTCCCTATCGATCACCCTAAGAGAATCGCAGTCGAGACGGCCTTGGAGAACTTAAAGGTAGATCGCAGTGTGGCGGCAGTGTCGGGTACAACGGGCGGACACCTGCATGCTCGTAGGCGTCTAGAGGATTTTATTGAGCACAAACTGAAACACTATGCAGAGGGGCGTAATGATCCGTGTGCAGAGATGACGTCGGGGTTGTCGCCGTATCTTCACTTTGGCCAGATTTCTCCGGTCGAAATTGCTCTGGAAATCAAGAAGTCCGCGCCGAAGATTGGTAAGGAATTTCTCGAAGAATTGATCGTGCGGCGTGAACTGAGCATGAACGTTGTCTGGTACAATACGAAATACGACTCGTTTGATTGTCTCCCCGCCTGGGCCAAAGCAACCTTGCATGCCCATGCCCGTGACAAACGAGAGTTCGTGTACTCAAAATCTGATTGGGAATCGGCGTCGACCCACGACCCGTATTGGAATGCCACCCAGAGAGAGTTACTTTTGACGGGAAGAATCCACGGGTATATGCGGATGTACTGGGGAAAGAAAATTCTTGAGTGGAGCCGCTCACCCGAAGAGGCATACGAAACAGCCGTATATCTGAACGACAAATATCAGCTCGACGGCCGCGATCCGAACGGGTACGCCGGAGTGGCCTGGTGCTTTGGCAAGCACGATCGTCCGTGGGCCGAACGGCCGGTATTTGGGATGGTCCGCTATATGAATGACAAGGGGCTGAAGCGAAAATTCGATATCGACTCGTATGTAGCGGCGATTGCCGCTTTAGATCGATAGTTCAATTGTTCAACAGACAACCGGGTTGCCTACTGTTTCAGTCGATTTTCCTCAGATGGGGCCGGGGCAGTTCCGATATATCCAGAATGCGCAAACTATTCTACGCTTTTTCTATGACGTTGCTGGCCATTTCGGGTCTCGCCCGCCCCGCGGTCAAGACCGGCGAAATCGCCGACAGCAATAACGCTTTTTATGCCGGAGAAACTCGGGATTACCTTTTGAAGGCGCCGGCGCACTTCAGGATGGTAACCGATGAAGCGAAGACTGACGGGTACTCATTTGCGTTTGTGCCGGATACGAGCGCGTATCGCACGGCGCCTGTTGTAATCGGAGTAAATATCTATAAAGTCAGATCGTTGTCGTTTGAGAATATTCTCACCAACGATACCAATTCGATCCGAGAGCATTACGGCCCCAAACTTGAGATCCGTCCGCTTGACTCGATGTTCAACGGCGGTGGCGAAGAATTGACTGCGTTCTATCTTGACAACAAAGGTCAGTTCATTCCCAATGTGATGACTGCGTATTATTACGGCTCGACTGAACTTCTGATTCTGGAATTATCGATTGCCCCGACCGCTGTTCGCCCCGAGGCCGAAAAGGCGTTCATGAACTGCCTGGAACAGTTTACTTCGGCCAAACGCGGGCAACTAGGATCAAAGTGATTTCTCGTCTGTAGAAATAGCGGTGCGCTTTCCGATCCTGTTACTAACGAGAGGTATCAGGATTAATATCACAGCCCCCAAGAGCATTACCGCCCAACCGTACCTATAGTCGAGCGATTTGACGAAGCCGGTGCCGAGTCCCTTAAGGGGTGATCCCTTGAGTGATTGAGTGACATCGGCCAGCATACCTGCCTTTTTCGACTCGACTTGTTGAATCGAATAAACCAAAAGCCCGAGCGCCCCGCCGCCGGTAACGTAGAGCCAACCAAATTTGCGAAACAGCGCAATGATGATTGAAATTACAGCGAGCGCGATAAGTATGATCGCACCGTTTTGCGATAGTTGCCAATATGTTTGGTCCTTGAAGTAGCGCACGCCGAGAAATGGCATGAAGATGCCGAGGGTGAGAAG
>JBGAWZ010000339.1:0-3115 GCA_044227335.1 Candidatus Zixiibacteriota bacterium
TTTTTGCGAAGCCCGACAATCTGGACATCGATGGATCGGTCGGTAACGTACGCCTCATCGCCGCGGATTTCATTGAGAATCTGCTCGCGCGAAAAGACCCATCCCGGCCGACGCGCCAGCAAGTACAGAATCTGGAATTCTGAGAGCGTCAGCGAGGTCGACTGACCGTCGACAATGACTTCGTGTCGCCCTGGATGAATAGTCAGATCCTGCAATTTGAGCGGAGGTTTTTCGTCGTCCGAAACTGTGTTCTTACGGCGCAGTACCGCCCGCACCCGCGCGATCAGCACCTTGGGTGAAAACGGTTTGACTATGTAGTCTTCCGCGCCGACTTCAAGGCCGGTGACAATATCAGTTTCTTCACCTTTGGCGGTCAGCATGATGACTGGGATGTGCTGAGTTTTCGATTCGACTTTCAAAGTTTTGCAGACTTCCAGCCCGTCGATTTCCGGGAGCATCAAATCCAAGAGTACCAGCGCCGGCGATTCCGAGCGGGCCAATTTGAGTCCCATCTCACCGGAGACGGCCGCTGTTACTTTGTAACCTTCGCGCGCCAGATTGAATCGGATGAGCTCCAGAATATCCCCCTCATCTTCGATTATAAGAATATGCTCTTTGGCCATACCATGTCCTTCCGCCAAACAAATATACGGTTTTCGTGTCTTTCGCCAAAGAGAGTAACTAAGAATTTGTTAGGTTCATATTAGATCATGGCACGGAATGAGTTAGGGAAGGGGTCGGCGCTGAAATTGTCAGAGGAGCAATCGATTTGCGTGAGACCAGCCGCAGAGCGTTTGAATCGATGGCGAGAAACTTACGCCACAATCTCTACCCAGTTGCGGGCGGGGAAAATCTCAAGTTCCTCGGAGACATCGTCGATTGCCCGCAGGAGATTTTTCCAGGTCACTTTGCGTTTTGCCTTGGTCGCAGAAAGCCATTCGAACTCGCTGTTTTCAGCCGAAAGAACCACCCGTGCAGTTGACGGCACCACCACGACAATTACCGGCAGAATCCAAATTCTGTCGTATTCAGGCTCATAAAATTGCACCAGATACTCAGTCGCCCACATCGATTGGGCTTTCAGGCCGGTTTCTTCGTACAACTCACGGACCACTAATTGAGCGACCGTCTCGTTCCCCTGTTTGCTCCCGGTCATGAAACCCCAGCATCCGCCGTACGATTCATTGTCAGCCCGCCGCAGAACCAGATATTTCCAACCGTCGTCGTCTTTTTTGACCACCGCGACATTCACGCCGGGTGATTCGATAGCGATATTTGGACGCAATGACATCGAGTGATTCCTCTTAATCTACGCGGGTGAAATGTACAAATAGCGCGGGGCGGAACAACGTAAAACGATGTGCAACCATCCACTACTTCAAAAGGACCATCTGGCGGATCGCGGTAAAATCATCCGACAGAAGCCGGTAGAAATAGACTCCCGTTGCTACCGGTGTGCCGGTTTCGGATCGGCCATCCCATTGTACTGTTCTCGCGCCTGCCGGCACGGACTCATCAATAAGCGTCCGGACATGTTCGCCTAAAATGTTATAAAGATCGATTCGGACATTGGAGCGGCGCGGCACCGAGAACGAAATGCTGGTGGTGGGATTGAACGGATTGGGATAATTCTGGCTCAATTCAAATGCAAACGGAAGCTCCTGATTGTCGTCGACATCGGTCGGGCCGGCAAAGTAATACTTGCCGATATCCCCACGAGTGCTGTCCGGGTCCTTGAAAAACGGATTGGGATCACCTGTATTAATGCAAGGCGACCCCGGCAGAAGGTTGTAATTGCCGTTGAGCGGATCGACAAACATCGGATCGGCGTTGATATCGTGGAACCCGGGGCGCGCACCGCTGTCTGATGGCAGGCCGTTATTCCAGATGCAATTGTAGTCAGACTGCCCCGGAAGACCGCGAAGCGCCCAACCGGTCAAATTGGAGATAACGCAGTTGCGGATCTCAAGACCGGCGTTGTGGGCGTAAATCCCCAATTCACACCGGTCGATGGTGCAAAATAGGAAAGTGACATCTCCCCCTATGACCTGCATCACCGGACCGCCCGTGTTGTTGTAAAACAGACAACGCCTAAACGACGGTCCGTCGTCGCGGACCCGAGCCACCGTGATCCCGTGATTGTCACGAACAATGCAATTCTGGATGACCGGACTGGCCAATTTGCTCATATCGAAAATCACCACCGAATCGGTGACCCCGCCAACGTCGTACCCTGTGATTGTAAAACCTTCGAGCAAACAATTCCCGGTCTCATTGTTAGTACAGGTAATCATCGGCGCAACCTGATCAGCGGGGATCAAAATAGTCTGTTCCGGTCCAGCCGCACTTTTCAGCACAAACTGCTTACCGAGAAAATTGATATTCTCATAGTAAGTTCCGGGAGCCACCAAGATGGTGTCACGGTCCCCCACCCTCTGCACCGCCTTCCATATACTCGTATACTGTCCGGGGTGATTGATTACGTCAGCTCGTGAAGCAAATGGCAATGCGAAAACGAAAATATGGCAGAAGAATACAGCGGCGCGAAGTCGGGCGATCGTGATCATATCGGGTTTGAATATACTACCGTCGGCACTGGTACGGCAAGTTCACTTAAGCCGCATATTATCAATAAGCCGAACCCCACCGAGTCGCACCGCCAGCGAGCAGACTGTCTCTTTTGTGACTTTAGACTGCGGTTTGAGAGTCTCCATTTCGGTGAACGCGATATAGTCGATCTTTGCCGAGGGCGCCGTACCGGCAATCACTTGCCGCATCTCCCGTTCTATTGTTTTCGCGGCGATCAAGCCGGCCGATACCATAAACCGGGCGGTAACCAGCGACCGATACAGACAGATCGCCTCGCCCCTGGCTTGCTTATCCAAGTAGGCGTTGCGCGATGAAAGCGCCAAGCCGTCGCGCTCCCGAACGGTCGGCCCAATTACGAACTTGATCGGATACCCCAGATCGGTTGTCATTCGGCGAAGAACCACCGCCTGCTGAAAGTCCTTCATGCCGAAGACTGCCAGGTCGGGGCGGCAGATGTTGAACAGCTTTGCAACGATCGTCGTAACGCCGCGGAAGTGAGTCGGGCGCAAACTTCCTTCCAGCGACT